>DYQK01000203.1 GCA_020719385.1 Rikenella microfusus
TCATTGTCAATTATTTCACATTCCCTAACAATTTTGTTTTGAATTTCAATGTAGGGCAGTGGGATTTTAATATTCTTTAAATTTGTCGAATTTAAACCGCCTTGTGCAGAACCTGTAATATTTAATTTGAGTTGCGTTTGCCCTAACTCGCTGTATAAGAAATAGAACAAGTATTTTTGTTTTATAAAATCGCTGCAACGGACAATAAAAAGATGTTCGTTTATCATTGCCTTCTGTCCAGCCAATTCGTTGCGCAAGAGTGCAATTTTGCCGGTTAAGGCACCGTCTTTGCAAATTAAAATGTCATTTTCAATTAAATATCCTCTTTGGGAAGTTTCGTAAAAATCAAGTGGGACATATTTTGGCGAAGATAAATCAACTGTCCCTTTCGTAGCATGAATATGCTCGCCACCTAAACTCCACGCGCCTTCGTTAATATTACCCACGCCACCTTGTGGTCTGCTACCGCTTTCGATTAGCGAAACGAAATCTTCAATTTTCACCAATTCCCACTTTGTTTGCACATTCGTATTTTTCTTTGGCGACAGCGAAAACGCTTTGTTAAAATCTTTGCGCGAAAAATCGAGCAAATCGGTAAGCGGTGCATAAGTTAATAATTCGTTCTGGTTTTCAATATCAGCATCTTGCAAATTTCCCAAATAGTTTTGCTGTATAAAATAGTTGATTTTGCTGATATTGTAACGGTTTTGCGGGTCAAAAAGCGGTGTTTTTATATCCTTAGCAGTATTTGCACCAACATATTTTATGCCTTCTTTGCCTTTTGAGTCGCTCCATTCATAACCCAGAAATTGTTTTTGTTCTTTGTTGTCCGACGGACTTTTTACTATAAGCACTTTTTGGGGATTTTTGTACGCAAGCAAAAAGTAATAAATTTTTTGTTTTTCAATTTCTTGTGCAAACGCCAAAAAACGTTTCGATAATTCGCTTTGTTGCTCGTTTTCAGGTTTTTGTTTGAATGTCTTATTTTCCTTCAGTTTTCTAATTTCCGAACTTTGCTCAAAATCGTTAAAATATTCTTTAAAAATATCGTATTGCATCAAAGCGGTTAAATCGCTGTTAAATAGCAGATTACGATATTCGGCAAAAGGTATATTTATATGGTTGCAGTAGCACAGCAGCAAACTACAGTCGTCGTATATCTCATTTTTTTCGTCGTTTTGTGGATTATCCCAATCGGTTTCTAACCAATCGAGGGTTCGATTCCAATAATGTTCGGCTACTTCAGGCAATTTTGCTTTACGTCGCAAAAATAACACAACGGTATTTGTGCCGGTTTTGCCAAAAGTGCCGTTGCCGAGTTCAACCAAAGCAATAATATCGAAATATTTTAACAATATTTCGCGTGCGCCAATGTGAGTGGCATCGGAGTTTGAAAGTACCGACGAGGGTACAATTATACCGGCTACACCACCAAGCGCAAGCAATTGTTTGGCACGTTCAATAAAAAAGCATTGAATATTTCGTTGCGAATTAATATCCATTTCTTTGGTTAACAGCACAAATTTTTCGCGGTCGCTTTGCTCCAGCGTGGTTAAAAAACCATCTACGGCAAAAGGCGGATTGGCAACCAAAATGTCGCAACTTTCGTCTGCCACTTTTATGGTTATTCCGTGAATTTCTTGTTCAATGTTTTTAAGTGCATCACAATAAATCACGTTAATTTCGTCCTGTCCGTACATGAAAGCCGAAATTTTAGCCACTTTCGATAACCGATATTCTTTTTCAACCCCAAAAATGCTTTTGTAATAATTTTTAATATAGCGTTGATGCTCAGGATTTTCAGCATTTTGATTAAACTCATCAATAAATGGTTTTATTTGAGTAGCATATTCGGTTAAAAAATGTCCCGAACCACAAGCAAAATCAATCAATTGAGGTGGTTTGGGGCTGTTATTGACTAAATTTTCGAGCGGCAACGACATGAGAATGAATTTGCAAATAGGCAAAGGCGTAAAGAATTGTCCTTCAGATTGTTTAAAACCCTTGTCCAAAAACAGTTCAAACATATTGCTGAGAAATTGGTTTTGCTGCTCGCCGTTTAGTTGATACGGTTGCCACATTCTAATCACATCTATCAGAATTTTAGCATTTTGATAAAACAATTTGTCGTTGTGAACATCAATAAAACCAAAATCGGAATTGGTAAAATATTTTTGTTCTTTAAACAAACGCATCACATGTTCGCGGGTTGCATTTCGGTCGTTTACATAAAAATGGAAAGCGTCATCAATGGCTTTGAGTTCGATGTGTGTTATTTTTTCGCCGATATATTCTTGCATTCCTTCTTTATAAAGTCGTTGCAAACGGTCAATCAGTCGGAAATAGTCGTCAAAATATTCGCCTTTCCAATAAAATTCTAATTCTTTTCCTGTTTTAGCACTTTCGGTTTCATCAACAATTTTGGCTAAAAACAAATTAATCAGTTTATCAAAAGCACTTTCCTTGCTCGAAACATTGTGAGTGCGCAGTATTTCTGCAAATTCGTTAAATTTTGATTGAATTTCATTTTCCTCAATATATTTAAGGTCTTTAAGCGTAAGTTTTTCTTTTCCAATGTTATACGCCTGAATGTCTTTTTCAAAAATACCATTTATTTGATAATCACAATGATAAGTTTTTTTCCATGCCTCAAAAAGTTGTTCTTTGTCTTTGGCATCTTTATAAAATAGTCGTTTAATTTCTCGTTTCAGGTCTTTTTCTACTTCGTTTTGGTTGTCAATCAGCGTAATAATAGTATGTTCTATTCCAATTTTACCGTTAGCAAAATCTGAGGCGTAAAGACAAATAAACTTGGTTTGCCTTATTTGCCAAGAATATGAAAACAACTGCCCGCCGTTGTGCAGCATGTTTTTCCATTCGGTATCAAATTCTTTTCCGGCGGTTTTACATTCAATCAGTAAAAGCGGTTCATTTTTTTGATTTTTTACCAAAATATCGGCTCTCCCTCCGCTGGCACCGTGACCAACTTTCCATTTGGGTTCCAATTCAATATGTTCGGGTTTGTATCCCTTCTCAAATAACCGATGCACACACTCAAAAACCACAAAATTTTCGCTCGACGAAAAATTGCATGTTTGGTGTTCGTTTATTGTAAAACCCTTATCCTCAGGGTATATAAGTTGTTGCTTGTCTAAATCAACTTTTAAAAACGTATCAATTTCAGGAAAATGCTTAACTAATGTATTTGAAAACATTTTTCCACTTTGCTCTTCTTGTTTGAATTGCAAAAAAAGCAGTAAATCTTTTATATTGTCTTTTGTTATCATAAAAATATTTGCTCGTAAATTTAATTGATTGTTTTGTGATAATTA
>DYQK01000084.1 GCA_020719385.1 Rikenella microfusus
AAATTAATTTTTTTTTATTTTGTGAAAAATAAAATTTTGAAAAAAGTTCTGTCAAATTTTTTAAAAATTTGACAGAACTTTGTTTATTTCTCTCGCAAAGTTGGAAGTAAAAACGGATAAAATAACGGTTTCATTTCATCTGTCGTTAAACGAGGAAGTTTATAAGGCGGACATAAATCTTTATGTCTTCGTTGCACTTTTTCAGGGTCGTACCATCTTCGTTGATATTCAAGACATTCTAAGCAGTCGTGCTTTCGTTTCGGCGAAAATAATAAAATCAAAGAAAATTCATGCGTTATTGCGTTAGGATATTTTCCATTTCTGATTCCTGTCAACGCCCAATCAATATTATACCCAATTTGATAGGCAAAATATTTCCCAAATTGTCCTTCGTAACCAAACATCAACGCAATTTGATGTACATTTTCAACATCAATAACTTCCTCAATCGTTTTATACGTAAAAGTTGCGACAAAAGGTTTTCTGTAACCTGTTATGGCAAAATCTATTTCTCCAAATTCGCCTTGTCGTTGATATTGAAAATGTGGATACAACAAAAACGGTTTTCGATAATGCAAATATGACGAATCGCGTTTAAAAAACGGAATTAAAATTCCTCCATGAACGGTTAAACGTCTGTCTAAATATTCTTCTTTGCCGATAAATGAAGTGTTTTGCTCCGCAAGATGATGAAGTGCGACACCAAAATTCAACCACGCAGGTTCTGTGCGACGCAAATCGACAGGCATAACGGTTACAAAACCTAAATCAACATTAAACAAATTTGCGTTTTCGAAATTATATTCTAACGCTTGAGATTCGTCAACAACTTTTCCATCTATTGGGTTAAACTGGTCGCCGAAGGTTAATTCTGAAATATTGAGTCTGCGGCTGAGATAAGTGACTCTTGCTCCTGGGTAGAATAAAATTTTGTCAAAACTTCCTGCTTGATATGACAGGGCAATGCCTGCGTCGGTGTAGGAAAAAGCACCTTTTGAGTCGTAAAGGGCAGTTAGTCCGAAGCCGAATTCGCCTGAGGAATAATCGGCAGAAAGACTGCTGGTGGAAAATTTTGTCAATGCGGTAATCCATTGCAAACGGTTATTTACTCCGACTCGCAAAACTTCTTTACTGCCCGCAAAAGCAGGATTCAGATACAACGGATTGGTGTATTCTCCAGTGAAAAACGGGTCTTGAGAGTAAGAAGACACATTTATTCCGAGAAATATTCCTAAAAAAATTAAAATTTTTTTCATTTCAAAGAAATTTAATAATTGAAAGAGAGTAACCATTTCTTCGCTTCTTCTTTGTTTTCGAAATAACGAATATTTTGATAACAAATACCTTCTGATTCTTCCATCGTTTGTTGAACAGAAACTTGGGCAAATATATCTTTTGGAACAATAAACGCAATATGTTTAACTATTTTGTTAGCTCTTGCTGCAATTTTTTTGTCCACCCAAGTTTGAATTCGTATAGGAATCAAATATTGAAACTTTTGAGTGTCAATAAGGGCAAGCGATAACTGATATTTCTCAACAAATTTGAGATAATGATACATATCGATTTTATATTCATCATCGGTCATCAAATTTGTTTCATCTGTCCAAACTTGTTCAAGCATTGACAAATCTGTATAAACATAATGAACAGCAAATTTTGTGCGAGCAACTTCCATTATTTTTAAATTTAACGATTATATAACTGCGAAAAATGAGACAACTGCTTGATAATTTTTTGCGAAATGTCGTTTTTTCTCATTTGCCAAGCCCAATTCTCAACATTTGTCGCTGCGGGAGTGTTCATTCTTGCTTCGCTTCCGAGTTTTAAGACATCTTGCATCGGAATAATGGCGAGATTTGCCGTCGAAGCAAAGGCACAACGAATTAAGTCCCACACAATATTTTTCCCACTAATATCAAGATATTCTAAAACGTGTTTTTTCGTTTTTTTCGAAATTGTTTCGAACCAAGACTTCGTTGTGTCGTTGTCGTGAGTTCCTGTGTAAACAATGCAATTTTTCGAAAAATTATGTGGCAAAAAATCGTTGTCGTTTTTCTCGGAATTAAACGCAAATTGTAGAATTTTCATTCCTGCAAAATTAAATTTTTCTCTTAACGCAACAACGTCTTCGGTGATTACTCCGAGGTCTTCGGCAAAAAATGGCAGTGAATCGAATTGTTTGAGTGCGGTTGCGAATAATTTGTCACCTTTTGCTTCGAGCCATTCTCCGTTGACGGCAGTTTTTTCTCCAAAAGGCACTGCCCAAAAACCTGCGAAACCGCGAAAATGATCTAAACGCACTTTGTCGAACAATTTAAAATTGATTTCGAAACGTTTTAACCACCATTGAAAATTTGTTTTCTCCAATTCTTCCCAATCATAAAGCGGATTTCCCCAAAGTTGTCCCGTTTTGCTAAAATAATCAGGCGGCACTCCCGAAATATGCGTGGGATTTTTTTGTTCATCAAGGAGAAAGATGTCAGGATTAGCCCAAACATCGGCACTGTCGCGGGAAACATAAATTGGCATATCGCCGATGATTCGGATGCCGTTGCGATTTGCGTAAAATTTCACCTCTTCCCATTGTTTAAAAAACACATATTGAACAAATTGATGAAAACTTATGTCTTTTTGCATTTCTCTGCGGCAAATTTCAATATCAATTTCTTTGCGAAGTTTAATTCCTTTTTCCCATTCCCACCAAGGTTTGCCGTGATAATAATCTTTCAACGACATGAATAACGCAAAATTGGGCAACCAATATCGATTTTCGAGACAAAAACGTTCATATTTATATTGTTCAGCAAGATTCGATTTTTGCGAAAAACGTTGAAAAGCCTTACGCAATAGCGGCATTTTATAGGAATAAACCTTTTCAAAATTGACTTTTCCTGTTTCGATTTCGTCAGAATCATCTTTTTTTATGTGCGGCAAAAATTTTTCACTTCGCAATTTTTCCAAATCAATGAAAAGCGGATTTCCCGCAAAAGCCGAGTAAGATTGATAAGGACAAAAACCATAACCTGTCGGCGAAAGTGGAAGAATTTGCCAATTTTTCTGTTTTGCGGCGAGCAAAAAATCTATAAAATCATACGATTCTGTTCCAAAACTACCGATTCCTTCGCAATTTGGCAAAGAACTAATGTGCAATAAAATTCCACTACTTCGTTCCATTTTTTACGAATTTTTTAAATTTTTCATTAACTTCTCAATTTCCTGCTTGTAAGTATTTGAATTGTCAACAGGAATTTCTGAATAAATCTCTGACAATTTTTCAAGCTGCGAGAAATATTCTACTTCTTCTTTTTGCTTTTTCTGCATTTTAACGATTTCATTTTCAAGCGATTCCAACTCTTGAGCCGCAGAGAAAGACGTTTTTAACTCTTGAACATCTGAGTTTAACTCTCGCAAACGCAGATAATGTTTTTCCAAAACGGCGAATTGTTCACTTTCTTTTCGAAGCGAGGAAAGTTGATTTTCTGTCTCGTGAAGTTGTTGTAAAGCAAGCGAATATTCGTTTATCAACGACTCGCAAAATTGAATTTTTGTTTTGCGAAAATCAATTTGTTTGCTGTAACCTTCAACAATTTCATCGCATTTTTTGATTAAACGCAAGTTAACTTTTTGATTTTCAACAAATTGCTTAATTTTTTCGTACTCAACAATTTCGTTGTACAAAAAATTTGACGGAATAAAAAAAACTGTGGCAATTGCCTCGCCTGCCCATTTTTGTAATTGAGAAATTTCCTCTTGCAATTTTCGTATTTCAGTTTCGTTTTTTCGCACTAGAATCGAAATTTTCTCCGAGATAACTATTTCATTATCAATGACTTCGTTTTTTGTTTTCATAAAAATTAAACTTTTTCAAACCTGTTAAACTCAAAAATTTAACAGGTTTTTTGAGAAATGTTTACACAAATTCTTGAAGTAAATTTTTCATTGTATTCACTTTTTCTGCCAAAAGTTCGGTGCTTGTTGCCTCGACTAATAGCCGCAAATAAGGTTCTGTGTTTGAGGGACGCACATTGAACCACCAATTTTCAAACTCAATTCTGTAACCGTCGAAGTCATAAAAAGCGGTAGATTTTTCGTTTTCGGTGAAAAATGTTCGCAATTTCTCCATTGCTTCTTTTTTATTTTTGATTTTGAAATTTATTTCACCCGAATTTTCGTATTTCGCAATTTCAGAGATAAGTTGCGAAACGGTTTTTCCTGTTTTTTTCATTTCAGAAAAAACGTTTAAAACTATCAAAAGTGCTAATAAACCTGAATCGGAGTAGAAAAAATCTCGAAAATAATAATGTCCAGCCAATTCTCCGCCGAAAATTCCGTCAATTTCTCGAAGTTTGTGTGCCGCATAAGCACGACCAACTCTCCACATTTCCATTTCGAAACCGCTTTTCGAGATATATTCGTAAACTGCTTTCGAAGTTCGAATGTCTTGCAAAACTTTGCCTTTTTGTCCTTTGAAGAAGTGCGAAATCACGGCAATAATTAAATCGGGCGAGATAAATTTGCCGTTTTCGTCAACAAACATTACTCTGTCTCCGTCTCCGTCAAAGATTGCTCCGATATCGCATTTTTGCGATTTAACGGTTTCCTGCAAAACGACAATATTTTCTGCAATTAACGGATTCGCTTCGTGATTTGGGAAAGTGCCGTCAAGTTCGTCAAAAATATAAACAGGTTGGTTGTCAAATAAATCTTTTATCAACAGAGCCGCCATTCCGTTTGAGCAATCTATCGCAATTTTCAAATTTGAAGTATCGCGTTTATAAGTTTTCAAAAATTTGAGATATTCATTTTTAATGTCCCACTCAATAACTTTTCCCTGCGGAATATTGACCGTTGGAGTAATATTGTTCATCATTTCCTCCAGTTCTTTTAAACCAGAGTCGTAACCGACAGGCAGTGCGTTGATGCGAGAGATTTTGAGTCCGTTGTACTCTTTTGGGTTGTGCGATGCGGTAATTTGCACCGAGGCACCGAAACCATAATGTGCTGTTCCGTAGTAAACCATCGGTGTTGTTGCGAGTCCGATGGAATAAACATCTGTTCCTGAATCAATAATTCCGTTCACTAATGCTTCGAAAATTTCAGGTGACGAGGAACGAACATCTCGACCAATTAAGACTTTGTTTGTTTGTAAAAGTTGCGGGAGAAAATAACCGATTTTATAAACGTCTTCTTTGTTAAAATCTACGTTATAAACGCCGCGAATGTCGTATGCGTGAAATGCGTTCATATAAAAATTATTTTTAGAATTTTATGTTTTCCAATTTTGTGGAGAAATATTTTTCACTCGGATAAGTTGGTCAGTAATTTGATGTTGTCCTATCATTGCGTATTTTAAATTTCGAGTAATTTTGTCGGAGCCAATAACAATTATTCCTCGAACAACTTGATTCGGGGAAAGATTTTCTCGAACCCATCCCATATAACGAGAGATTTGTCCAACAACTTGGTCGTCAGTTCTGCCTCGTTTTAATTCCAAAACAACAAAACCTTCGTCATCTTTGCAAAGTAAATCAATGTAAGAAACATCGGTTTTATATTGTCGTCCATTTTTTTACAATTTTTAAATTAGGTTCACCAAGCAATGAAATATTTTTTTCCAACATTTCCTCGATTTCCTTTTCCAACATTAATTTATGGAATTGTTCTTGCAAAATAATTTTCTTTTCAACATCTTTCTCGGAATCGATAAATTCTTTTGCTTTTTCCTTCTTGCCGACAGTTACATATTCCTCAACAGTTAAATTTTTCTCTTTCAACGTCAACAACAATTCCAAAACGTAAAAATATGGAAAAACTTTGTAATCTTTGTATTCTTTTTGTTCTTGGTCGGTTTTAGACAAACGCAACGAAGGATTCCAAAATTGAATTTTTTGAATTTGTTCCTCGATAATTGTTTTCCAATCTTTTGGGTCTGCTTCCAAGAATCTTTCGCCCATCTCGCTGATGTACAAATGTTTTAGATGGTTAAAATACGCAAATCCCAATTTTTTACACAAATTTATGTGGTTTCTAAAATTTGCTAATTGGTCGTTTTCTGTTTGCTTTTTATTTTGAAATGGGTTAATAATCCCATCTTTTATCATTTTTTTCTGCACTTTCATTTGCGTTTTTTTATCCCAAACTCTCAAAACTAAATCATTTGGTTTTAAATTATCCCACAAATTACTTTGCAAATTTTTCAATTCTTTCACTTTTACAGACTGAAATTTTCTGAAAAAAGTTAAAACAGAATGAAATTCTCGTAAATTTTCATCGTTAAAATATTGGGCTCTTGGAATAATATACCAATATTTTTTATGTTCGTTGAAAAAATGAGTTAAATGTTCAAATTTTTCCATTTAAAGTTTTTGTTAAGAAAATTCTGCTGCTGACAACATTTTTAGAGTGAACGAAATCTGATGCAGAATCTGAAGTTAAAATTTCAATAATAGAATCTTTGTCGTACTCAAATTCGGCTTTAAAATCATATTTTAACAAAAAATATAACATTTCTTTGGTTGGAAGTGCGTAAATATCAATAAATTGAACTTTTTTTTCTGCAGCAAATTCAATTAATTGATTCATCAAATTTGTCCCAATTTTTTTTCTTTTTTGCGAAACTTCCATTTCTGTAATTAAAATTCTCTCTTTTTCCAACTCATATTCGATAGTGCCATTCAAAGATTCATCAATAAAATACGAAAAAAGATTTGTTATTAATGATTTTTGTTTCTCTATCTCGGTAGAAAAAATATCTTTTGTAATACAATTTAACTTTGTCTCGATGACATTTTTATAATTTTCATAAATTTCGTAGCCGACAAAATTGCGATTTAACTCTTTTGCGATTTTCAATGTTGTTCCCGAACCTGCGAAAGGATCAAGAACAATATCATTTTCGAAAGTAAAAAGTCGAATACAACGATAAGGAATCTCCTCTGGCATCAACGCAGGATGCTTCCCGAAGGCAACATCACTTTTGTTTGGAATTGGAATATCCCAAATTTGTTGTGTAAAATTAACCCATTCTTCTCTTGTTAAACGGCTTTTTTCCTTAATTTCAAATGGAATTTTACCTTGAGATTTCCCATTTTTAACATAAACCGTGATAAACTCAGAAGTATTTTGGGCATAAAAATTTGCTGGATAGGGATAACTGCCAAACATTAAAGTTTTGGCAGAGTTAATCCGATTCCAAATGTAAACGTCCATTAAAAATAAATTTTTTAAATTTTTCAAAATGGAATGTTGAATGTCACAGTCAATATTAAAAATATGACGATTCTCGTGAGTGTTTAATTCGGATTTTTTCATCGGCATTAACGGCGTATTTATAATCAGTTTTGCATTTGGTTTTAACACTCGCTCGCATTCTCTCCAAACTTTTAGCAATTCTGCAATATAATTTTCATAATTATTAATATTCCCGATGTCTTTTTTTTCAACTACGGAATGTTGCTCGATTTGATAACCGTTTTTCGAATAATCTTTGATGTTAAAATACGGCGGAGAAGTAACAACCAAATCCACCGAATTATTTGGCAATTCGGTCATCTGGTGAGATGATTTAAAAAAAATTTTGTTCACAAAATCGTTCATAAATTTTTTTTTGCGAAATTAATAAAAAAAGTTAAATTCGTATTCCAAAAATAGTAATGTCATCGATTTGTTTTTGATTTCCCATCCAATGTTCGAGAAATTCTATGAGATTCTTTTTTTGCTCGTACATTGGTTTTTTATGAATCTCGACTAATAATTCTTTAAACCGTTTATTCGTCATTTTGCGTTTTGCCTCGCCGCCCAGTTGGTCGTGATAACCATCAGAAAACATATAAAAAACCGTTTGCGAGGGAATTTCGATGATATGTTTTTCAAAATTTTGTTCAGCGGAAACTTGAAAACCACCGATTCCCTTTCTGTCAGGTTTTCTCTCATCAACAATATCATCGTGAATAAAAAATAACGGTCTCATCGCACCTGCGTACTCGACAATGCGATTTTTTTTGTCAATAATTAAAATGACAACATCCATTCCGTCTCGATTTTCGGTAACATCTTGTTTTAAAACGTAACGAATTCCTTTGTGCAATTCAGAAAGAATCAAATTGGGTTCAGAAATATTTTTTTCCAAAACAATTTCGTTCAATAATTCATTTCCAACCATACTCATAAACGCCCCCGGAACGCCGTGACCCGTGCAGTCAGCAACTGCGACAATAATTTTTTCATTTTTATTCTGAAACCAATAAAAATCGCCGCTAACAATATCTCTTGGTCGAAAGAAAATAAAAAATTCGGGCAAAAATTCAGCAATTTTCTCTTCAAACGGCAACATTGCCTCTTGAATTCGTTTTGCGTAAGTGATGCTTGCAGTAATATTTTGATTTTTGATATTTAATTCCTCATTTTTCGACTGAATTTCCTCTTTTTGATAACGAAGTAAATTATTGGTGCGTTTTCTCTCTTGATTATTTCTCAAAACGATGATAAAAAATATGACGACAAGCACAAAACCGACAATAAAAGAATTGCGAATCCATAATTGTTGTTGCATTTCGATTTTCATTTTGTCTTTTTCGAAACTTGAACGCATTTTTTCGAATTGCAAATTCGTTTCCTGATGCTGAATCGAATCGTTATAAGCAATGTAAAGCGACTGAAACTCGTAAGCACCTTCAAAATCTTTCTGTTTAACGTGAATTTGCGTAAGAATCCAAGTACATTCTCGCGAAAACTCTCGAATGCCGCTCAATTCTGCCAAATTTAAACTTTGAATCGCCATTTCCTCGGCTTGCGTTAAATCGTTGAGAAACATATAAGAAGTTGCCAATTTATTCCAAATCTGAATTAAATTTTTCTTATCATTATTTTTTTCGAAATGAACTTGTGCTTCCCGCAAATACAAAAGTGCTTGCGTGTGTTTGTCCTGTTTCTGTAAAGTTATTCCAATTTGCATCATTGACGAGGCAATTCCGTTTTTATCATTGAGTTTTTTCCGCAATTCCAACGCATTTCGGTGATATTCCAACGCATGAGGATAATCTTTTTTGTTCATTGAAATTTGCCCCAAAGTGTAATAACAAAACGCAACTCCTTGTAAATGATGCATTTGCTCGAAAATATCAAGAGATTTCTCAATATTCTCGATGGCTTGATCGAAATCGTTTTGACAGTTGTAAATATCGCTCAGCGACTGATAGCCGAAGGCAAGCATTTCTCTATCTTTCATCTTCTCGGCACAGGCAATTTCTTCGAGATAAAAATTCATCGCATTCGGATAATCACCCATATTTCGATGAACCATTCCCAAAAGAGACAAGATTTTTAGCAATCTTGAGTCAGAAATTTTATGACTTTTCAAAAGTTCATTCGCCTCGTTTCCACATTTTAACGCTTTATCAGGAAAATTATTGAGATAAATCTCGCACAACTCGATTAACGGAGAAATTCTTGCCGTGTCAGTCAAATTTTTCAACTGTGTTTCTAAACTATCGATTTGTGACGCCCAAGAATGAAAAAAGTAAAAAAGAAAAAATATCGTAAAAATTTTTGTTTTCATTTGTCTGTTGGTTTTCGGGTAGAATAATTGATTTTCAACGCATTACATTTTCGAAGTTCTTGTTTAATGTCAGTAACAATTCCCATCGGAGCTTTTTCGTCTATTTTGAGAGAAACCGTCATTTGCGGAATTTCTGCAGAATTTTTTGTTGCTCTCTCGGCAGCAATAAATCGTGGAATATCTGAAACATCAGAAAAAGCATCATTTAACTGAATCCTGACACTGTCACCAAGTTTTTCTCGCAACGATTTCACAGGTTTGCCCACATAAATATAACTTATCAACGTTTTTTTCTCTAATTTTTTCACCTCCCAAACTGCGGGCAACTTGGTTTCGACTCTCACTTCAACCTTACGTAATTGCGTGGTTACCATAAAAAAGAACAACAACATAAAAATGATGTCGGGCAACGAAGCAGTGGAAATGACGGGAATTTCGTTTTTGCGTTGTTTTCTAAATCGAGACATTATTCAATTTTTTTCAAATTACAAATATAAAATTTTTTTGCAAAATTGTGAAATTTTTTTGCAAAAGTATAAAAAATTTTCAGAAAAAATAAATTTATATATTTGTGAATCAGAAAAATATTTTTCTCAAAAATTTTTCGTACTTTTGTCTTGAAATTTTTTTACTAAAATCAAAGTTTAACTCTCAAAAAGTATGAGAAAATCTTATTTTTTATTGATTTTGATGTCAATAATCTTCTCCTGCGGAATTTTTGCCGCTCCAATTTACAAAAAACCAACAACAATTTTTCAGCCAGACGGCACAAAAATTAATTGTTTCGTATCGGGAGACGAATTTTTTAACTATCTCCACGACGAAAACGGCTACACAATTATTCAAGCCGCAGATGGTTGGTTTTATTATGCCCAAAAATCCGGAGAAACCGTTAAAGCATCAACATTTCGAGTCAACACGGTAAATCCTGAAAAAATCGGTTTACAAAAATTTGCGATAATATCGAAAAAAGAATATCAAAAAAATCGCAAACAACGTTTCTCTAACGCAAAATTTTCGAAAACGAAAGCAACAGGAACATTGAACAACATCGTAGTTTTCATTCGTTTTAGCAACGAAACCGAATTTCCCGACCCGTTAAATTTTTATAATTCGATGTGCAACGGAAATGCTCCCGACGCAAACTCAATGCAACATTATTTCGAAGAAGCCTCCTACGGACAATTCTCGGTTTCCTCATTTCTCTACCCAACAAGCACAACTTCAACCGTTGTCTCGTATCAAGATTCGCATCCAAGAAGTTATTATCAACCTTATAATGCGACAACAAATCCAAACGGCTATCAAAATTCGCAAGTTTCCGAACGAGAACATACACTTTTGAAAAACGCAATTCAGAGTATTGCCTCGCAAGTGCCATCAACTTTGAATCTCGACATCGACAATGACGGAAATGTTGATAATCTTTGTTTTATCGTTCGCGGCGAAACAGATAATTGGGCAGAACTTTTGTGGCCGCACATGTGGAGTTTGTTTACTTATGATGTTTATATTCGAGGAAAAAAAGTGGAAAATTACAATTTGCAAATTGAAGAACACCTAAAAGTGTATTCGGTCGGCGTTTTGTCTCACGAAATGTCGCACACAATCGGAAGTCCCGATTTATATCATTATAGCGGCGACGAACCAGACGCAATTGGACCTTGGGACCTGATGTGCAGCAACACAAATCCGCCACAACATCTCTCTGCATACCTCAAATTCAGATATTGCGGATGGATAACTGAAATCCCGACTATTTCTGCCCCAAATACTTATACTTTGAAGCCGTTAAACTCACAAACAACAGAAAATGTTTGTTATAAAATTGCCTCACCTAATTCTGCAACAGAATATTTTGTCGTTGAATATCGAAGAAAAACAGGAATTTTCGAAAATGAACTTCCAACAGAAGGACTACTCGTTTACAGAGTCAACACCGACTTCGACGGTTGGGGAAATGCAAGTTATAACGGTGCTGATGTATTAGATGAACTTTACATATACCGACCCAACGGAACAACAACAGTAAACGGAAATATCTCGCAAGCAACATTTAACAGAGAATCAGGCAGAACGACAATCAACAACAACACAAATCCTGCGTCTTTTCTTTCCAATGGAAATCCAGGCGGTTTAGATATTTCAAATGTTTCATTTTGCGGTAACACCATCTCTTTCGACTTATTCGGCGGACCAATTTGTGCTAAAAATATCGGAATCGAACAAGTTTTAACCCCAACAAGCGGAGCAAATTTATCAAATCAAGAAGTTATTTCTGTGAAATTGAAAAATGCAGGAACAGAAACTATCGCAACAGGGCTACAAATCTCGTATCAACTCAATAACGAAAATATTGTCACCGAAACTTACAACGGAACGCCGATTCCATCGCAAGAATTCGCTATTTTCTCTTTCTCACAAACTGCGAATCTCGAAAAATTGGGAAAACATAAAATTAAAATTTTCACCTCGCTCCCCGAAGACTGCAACAACTCTAACGACACAGCAAACGTCACGGTTGTCAAAGGACTTTTGCAATATCGAGCAATGAACGCCTCGACACAACTGAATAATTATCAAGATTTAGGTGCAAATGGAAATCTTATCGCGGTGCAAAACAACGACAACGCAAATTCGCAACCCGTCAACATTGGGTTCGCGTTTTTTTTCAACACGCAACATTTCACGCAATTTATTTTAAACACAAACGGATTTATCAAATTGGGAAACATTTCTCCCTCAAAACCCGATTTATTTTTTACAGGATACAACACAAGCGAAAACGGAATTTTCAACAGCGAAGACACCGCAGACTTAAACATCATTGCTCCATTTAACCACGACTTAACAGAAGGAACTTCGACAACCGAATTTCGAGTACATACATCAGGAAATGCTCCAAACAGAATTTGTACCATACAATTTAAAAATCTCAAAGACAAAACGACTAACTCGCAACTCAATAACATAGAATTTCAAATTCTACTGCACGAAACTTCTAATAACATCTCTTTTGTCTATGGAAATTGGACACCTTCAAACAACAATTCTGAATTTAAAACCGCCGCAGTTGGAATAAAAGGCTCCGCAAATGTTGAAAATCATTTGTTAGTCGCACGCAAAAGTTCTGTTGCAGAATGGAACACAGTAATTTTTGAAAATCTTAATTACTCCGCCACATCAACACTCAATTTTGGAAATCCTCCCGACAGACCGCTGCCCACATCGGGACTAACTCTCCAATTTGCCGCTTATATTGTCAATCTGCCAACCGTCTCGACATTGCTCGCAAACAACATTACGACTAACTCTGCAAAATTAAACGCAACAATCAACGCACAAAATTCGCAAACAAACGTAATTTTCGAATACGGAACTGATACGTTGTATGGAAATTCTGTGCCTGCGACTAACATCGTTACAGGAAATTCCCCAACAGATGTTTTTGCAGAAATATCGAATTTAACACCCAATACGACTTATCATTACAGAGCAAAAGCGACTAACGCCGCAGGTACAACATACGGAAACGATGTCACTTTCAAAACATTAGCACTGCCAACGCCTGTTGTCTCTACGCAAGATGCGACTAACATTTCGTTTCAAACGGCAACATTAAATGCAACGGTGAATCCTAAAAATTATTTAACAAACGTAATTTTTGAATTTGGGACAGATACAACAACTCTCGACTCAATAAACGCAACGCCAAACACCGTTTCGGGTGCGACTAATAAAACTGTAACTGCTTCATTATCAAATCTTTCGGAAGGAGAAAGTTTTTATTTTCGAGTCAAAGCAACAAATCAATACGGCACAACTTTTGGACAATTTCGAAGTTTCACAACTCTGCAAAATACATTTAACATTACTTTTGAGGTAAAAGATGAAAATAATTTACCTGTTCAAAACGCAAAGGTTCGATTTGGTGAAATTTTTCAACTCACAAATAATCAAGGAATTACAATTTTCAACAACATTCCTGCCTCAGATAGTATTTCTTATCAAATTTCGAAAGAAACGTTTCTCTCTCAAGAAGGTTTTTTGAATGTAAATTCTTCGTTTACAAAAACAATTTCTTTGATAAAAGAGAAATATTCCGTTACTTTTGAGGTAAAAAATTCAGAAAATGCTGCTATTGAAGGTGCAGAAATAGAATTTTACTCGCAAATTTTACAAACCAACTCGCAAGGAATTGCCGTTTTTGAAAATGTTATTCCTGCCGATTCGTTAATTTATACGATTTCGAAAGAAAAATTTAACGAAAAAACGGGCAAAATCTCTGTGATAAATCAAAATGTTACTGAAAAAGTTGTTTTAACTTTGAAAACTTACAAAGTTACTTTTACAGTTTTGTCAGGCGGAAGCGGCTGTATTATTATGCCCTGGCGAGGTGCAACAGTTGATTTTGGAATTTACGGCAAAAAAGTTACTGATTCATTAGGAAAAGCAATTTTTGAGAATGTTACTCCCACAGATTCTTTGCCTTATACCGTTTATCAACAAGGTTATAGCACTTACAAAGGTACGGTTAATGTTGATAATCAAGACGTTGAGGTCGAAGCACAGATTAATTGGTTGGGTGCAGATTTAACTTTTAAAGTTACTTTGAAAATGTTGACAAAAAATACAATAAAAATATTTTTAGACGGTCACGGCGAAAAAATTGCTGACGCAAACGGAATCGCAACATTTTCAAACGTAGATAATCATAGCGGAATTTTTTATCGAGTAAGTTGCGAGGGTTTTCACTCTGATTCAGGAATGATTTTTGATAATTATGACACGGTAGAAGTTTCTTTGTTTTCTGTTGGAATTGAAAATTTAGAGAATTCGAAAATTTTCGAGATTTATCCGAATCCTGTTTCTGAAACGTTATTTTTAGAAAACAAAGAGATTTTTGAAAATGTAAAAATTGAGATAATTTCTGTGGAAGGAAAAATTTTGTATCAAAAAAATGAAACATTGTTGAGTAAAAACTCAAAAATTTCAATTTCTGTAAAAGATTTTCCAAAAGGAATTTATTTTCTGCGTTTACAAAACAATGAAAATCAAACTGTTACGAAAAAATTGATTGTGAAATAAATTTTTAGGAATTTTACGAATGTCATCTCTCAAAACGATGACATTCGTTTTTTGTTTATAAAAACTTTCGATATTTTTTTCTTTTTCTCAAAAATTTTCGTAATTTTGCGTTTTAAAAATTAATTTTATGGAAAAAATTACAAATATTCACGACAAATATTTTCGAGAATTGTTCTCGAAAAGAGAAGTAATGCAAGATTTTCTCACAGGTGCGTTGCAACATATTGCGAAACATCTCTATTTAAACACTCTCGAACTGGACGAAACGACTTATATTGATGAGAATCTGCAAAATACGTACTCCGATTTGGTTTATTCTTGTCAATATGGAGCAAATTATGAGTTAAATATTGCGTTACTTTTCGAACATAAAAGTTATGTTCCACAACATCCGTATTTGCAGTTGCTTGGTTATATGCTGAAAATTTGGGAAACGAATGTTAAACAGGGCAAAAAATT
>DYQK01000204.1 GCA_020719385.1 Rikenella microfusus
AAAATTTATTCGTCAATAATGTCGAAAGTATTTTAATGATACGAAAATATGAGAATCAATAATTTCGATTTTTCAAGTCAAAAAACGTTTATTATCGCAGAATTGTCTGCAAATCATAATCAAAGTTTCGATTTGGCAATGCAAACCGTTAAGGCTGCAAAAGAAGTTGGTGCAGACGCCATAAAATTGCAGACTTATACCGCCGACACAATTACTCTTGACTGCGAAAATGAACATTTTCAAATCAAAAGCGGCACACTTTGGGACGGACAAACGTTATATAAATTGTATCAAAAAGCGTTTACTCCTTGGGAATGGCAGCCGCGGTTGAAAAGTTATGCGGAAAGTCTCGGATTAATTTGTTTTTCGAGTCCTTTTGACAAAACGGCAGTCGATTTTTTAGAAAAAATGAATGTTTCTGCGTACAAAGTGGCAAGTTTTGAGATAACAGATATTCCGTTAATCGAATATATCGCTTCGAAACAAAAACCTGTGATAATTTCAACAGGAATCGCAACTTTCGAGGAAATAAATGAGGCAATTGCTGCTTGTCGGCGAGTAGGAAATGACGAAATTGCGTTGTTAAAATGTACTTCTGCGTATCCTGCGCCGCTTGAGGAAGCAAATTTGTTGACAATTCCCGATATGGCGGCGAAATTTGGTTGTCTTGTTGGTTTGTCTGACCACACGATGGGCGATATTGCGTCTGTTGTTGCAGTTTCGTTGGGTGCGCGAATTATTGAGAAACATTTTATTTTGGACCGCAAAATTGGCGGTCCCGATTCTGACTTTTCAATGGAGCCAGCGGAATTTAAAACGATGGTTGACTTAATAAGGAATGTCGAAAAAACGTTGGGTGCGGTTTCGTATGAAATTACAGAGAAAGTTGCGAAGAGTCGCGTTTTTGCCCGTTCACTTTTTGTGGTAAAAAATATTCAGAAAGGCGAGATTTTTACGGAGGAAAATGTTCGTTCAATAAGACCGTTTGCGGGTATTTCGCCGAAGTTTTTGAACGAGATTTTATGGAAACGAGCGGTTTGCGATATTGTCGCAGGCACGCCGTTGAGTTGGGAATTAATTTTTTAACGAAAATTTTTGTATGCATCAATTTTTTTTGAATATTTTTGAGTTATTTTTTTCGTTTGGAGTTTTTTGTATAAGAGTTTTGCTAGGTATACATTCTTTTCGAAATATGTTCAGGAAATTTAGCAGCGAGAATCATCAGAAAATTGTTGTTTTAGGAAATGGTCCTTCGCTTTCAACAACGTTGAGTCTTTATGAAAAGGAATTGCAAAATAATATTTGTGTTTGTGTGAATCAATTTGCAACTTCAAAATATTTTAGAATTTTGAAGCCGCGTTATTATGTTCTTTGGGATCCAAATTATTGGAATAGAAATTGTTCCGAATCTCTGACAAAAATGATTCAATCTCTTGTTGATATTTTGAAAACTGTTGACTGGAAAATGACAATTTTTATTCCTATTGATGCGAAAAAATGGAGTTTGTTTAAAAATTTGCCTTCAGAAAATACAAATATCGAAATTTCATACGTAAATTATCTGATGTATTATGGTGAAGGTTTTCAAAAATTTATTTTTTCGTTATATGAACGGAATTTTTTAACTATCCGCGCTCAAAATGTTTTAGTTGAAGCAATTTTTCTCGCTTTGGGAATGAAATTTAAAGAAATTTTAATTGTCGGAGCCGACCACACTTGGACAGACGAACTTTTTGTTGATGATTCTAATGTTTTGTTTTTGAAAAATGAACATTTTAACGACACCGGAACTCCGAAAATGAAACCTTTTTACAAAGATGGTTCGCAAAAAGTAACTTTCACGATGAGTGAAATTTTAAAAGCATTTTCATTGATGTTCAAAGGTTATGAACAATTGGAACAATATTCGAGATATTTAGGCGTAAAAATTTATAATTGCACCGAAAAAACTTATATTGATGCTTTCGAAAGACGGAAATTAAAAGATTTATTATAAATTTTGTTATGTTGTCGAAGTTGATTTTATTAATCAAAGTTTTTTTATCGAAAAAAATTGTTAAGTCGTCAGGAATTTATTTGCTTTCGAATTTAATAAGCGCTTCCGTGCCGTTTTTAGTGTTACCGATTTTGACGCAATATTTATCTAACGAGGATTACGGGATAACATTTATGTTTTACACGGTCTGCACTTTTTTGTTTCCTTTTGTCGGGGCAAGCACTTTGGGATATATAACCCTTCGATATGACGTGCCAAAAGAAAGATTAGCCGAGATTATTGCGTCTTGTTTTTTCATTTTAATTGGGTCAACAATATTGGTTGGTTTCGGAATATATGGTCTTCGATTTTATCTTTCCGAATTGACAGGCATGCCGACAGAGTGGTTGTGGCATATTTTAGTGAATTCTGTTGCTCAATATATAGTGAATATTTCGTTGTATTTGTGTATGATGCACAAAAAAGAGATAAAATATGCTTTTTTTCAAATTGGACAGACAATAATTAATGTTTCGTTGACTTTAATTTTTATTGTTTTACTAAAATATAATTGGGTTGGTCGGGTTTTTGCGATGAATTCTGCGGTTGTTGTTGCTGCGTTGTTTTCGATTTTTTATTTATACAAAGAAAATTTAATTCATATTAATTTTTCGCGAAAAACAATAAAAGAGACTTTAACTTTTGGGTTGTCGCTAATTCCGCATTTTGTCGGCAGTTTGTTTATTAATATGTTGGGCAGATTTTTTATTGCAAAGTATGTGAACATTGCTGAAGCAGGAATTTATGCGGTTGCGGTGCAATTAGGAATGGCAATTTATCTCTTGACTTCTTCGGTAAATAATGCTTTTACGCCTTGGCTGTTTGAAAACTTGAAGGCAAACAAAGAGGAATTTAAAATTCAAATTGTAAAATTTACGTACAAATATTTTGCTGTTTTAACTTTCGTTGCGTTTATATATTTGTTGGTGATGCATTTTTTGTTTCCGTTTATGGTGGGCGAAAAATTCGCTCTCGCAGAGAAATATTTGTGGATAATTGTTTGGGGACACGTTTTTCAGGGATTTTATTTTATGGTTGCCACGTATATTTTTTATTCAGAAAAATCGCACATTATTGCTTGGATAACTTTTTCTAACGGCATTTTAAGTTTTATTTTAAATTATTTTTTGGTTCGTTCTTACGGAGTAGGCGGAGCAGCAATTTCATTTGTGATAACGTGGGTTTCGTTTTTCGTTTGTACGTGGTTTTTGAGTCAGAAAATTTACCCAATGCCTTGGAATATCAAAACTTTATTTAAAAAATAAATTTTT
>DYQK01000205.1 GCA_020719385.1 Rikenella microfusus
ATTCTGAAATTGCATTGGAAAAAGCGTTTCTTTGGGAAAACGAATTTGCAGACATTTTTAAAAACGGTGGTTTTGACGTTATTGTCGGAAATCCGCCTTATGTGGATTCTGAAAATATGACAAAACATTTCCCCGCAATGCGAGAGGAAATCTCGAAAACTTACAAAACCGCAAAAGGAAATTGGGATTTATATATTCCTTTTGTAGAAAGAGGTTTTAATTTGCTCAAAGAAAATTCTTATCTTTCGTTAATCATTCCCAATAAATGGCTTTCAATGCCCTACGGAAGTGCTTTGCGAGAGTACATTTTCGATTATATTTTTCAACTTTCTGATTTTCAAAAATTAAAAGTTTTTGAATCAGACATTTTTCCTGTAACTTTTGCAATGAAAAAAGCAAAATCAGGAATTATTGATATTAAAATTTTTAACGAAACACCAAAAACTTTTCGCAATTTCACAATTTTAAAAAATTCTGAAAATTGGGCAGATAATTGGGGATTTCTGTTGTCTGAACAAAACTTAATTTTAACAAAAATTAAGAATGTTCCTTATACGCTTAATAAAATTGCGGAAATTCACGGTGCATTTACCACTTCTGAAGCATATTTGCTGCCTTCGATTTTGCAACTTTTTCAAGGAAATGAAAAAAATACTTTTTTGAAATTTGTAAACACAGGAATCATTGACAAATTTATTAATTTGTGGGATTTCGAAAAAGTTACTTATTTGAAAAAAAAGTATTTCAGACCTGTTGTCGAAATTGGAGAATTTAAACAAAAATTCCCCAAAAGATTCGAAAAATTTGACAAACCTAAAATTATTATTTCAGGAATTAGACATTTTGAGTCTTTTTTTGACAAGAATAGTGAATATTTAGCAGGAAAATCAACCACTGTTTTAACGAACCTCAAACTTTTCAATTATGAAACAATTTTGTGCATTTTGAATTCTTCATTAATGAAATTTTTTGTGAAAGAGAGTTTTGGCACTTCAGGAATGGATGGTGGAATAAATTTTTCGCCTAATTTAATTCGTTCCCTTCCGATTCCTGATATAAATTCCGATTTTCAGAGTAAATTTGAAAATTTTTACAACGAATTGATACCTGAATTGCAAATTTTTTTCAAGTTAAAACGTAATTTTGCGAAAGTTTTTGTTACAGATTTTGAAGTTGAGCATTTTTCAAAAAAATTGCATAATTGGGAAAATTTGGAATGGGAAAAATTTGTCCACGAAATAAAAAAGCAAAAAGGAAAAAGCAACAAAAAAAAGCAACTTGAATGGGTTGATTTTTTCAACGAAAACAAAGACAAAATTTTAAATTATAAAAGTAAAATTAATAAAATTTTACTTTTGATAGATGAACTTGTCTACGATTTGTACAAATTAACTGACGAGGAAATCAATGTTGTGGAAGGAAAATAAGTTTTTTTGAATAAAAATTACATTATTTTTCTGAAAAATGTTGCAAAGTGAAAAAATATTCGTACTTTTGCAAAGGCAAATCTGAATATTCACTTTGCAAATTTTTGGAAATGAAATCTGAAATAAATATTAATGCAAAAATAATTACTTGGGCAATAGCCCGAGCAGGTGAAGATTTGCATAAATTTTTCGAAAAAGTTCCCAATGTTTACGAATGGATAGAAGGCAGTAAAAAACCAACAATTAAACAATTGCAAGATTTTTCAAAACGGGTACATTTACCTTTTGGTTATCTTTTTTTCGATCAGCCGCCACGAGAAGAATTGTCTATTCCTTTTTTTCGCACCAACAACGATTCCAATGTAAGTCTAAATGTCTCTGATACAATAACGCTTATTCAACAGAGGCAAGATTGGTTACGAGATTATTTAAACGACAATGATTATGAATCTCTTCCATTCGTGGGGAAATTTAAACATTCACAAAAGGTGTCAGACATTGTGGCTGACATCAGAAATGTTCTTGGTTTAAATGAAAATTGGGCAACTGAATTTAATACTTGGCAAAAAGCATTGGAATTTCTCGCAAACAAAATCGATGAAATCGGAATTATAATAATATTCAATAGTATTGTGGGAAATAATACCCAACGCCCAATAAAAGTGGAGGAATGTCGAGGTTTTATTTTGGTTGACGAAATTGTACCATTTATGTTTGTCAATAGTGCCGATGCTAAAGCTGCACAAATGTTTACAATGGTTCACGAATTAGCACACATTTGGACTGGACACAGTGCAGGTTTTGATTTCAGAAAACTACAACCTGCAAATAATTCTAATGAAGTGTTATGTGATAAAGTGGCTGCAGAATTTTTAGTTCCAGAAAGTTTTTTTTATCACGTATGGGAAAAGCATCCTCAAATAAAAACTGCTGCACTTCATTTTAAAGTAAGTGAAATTGTTGTTGCACGCCGGGCGTTAGATTTAAACAAAATCACTAAAGAGGAATTTATTAAATTTTATGACGAATATTCAAACCGAGAAATCAAGCGAAAAAATACACAAAGTTCAGGCGGCGATTTTTACGCAACTACAAAAAAACGATTAAATATGACTTTTGCTGCACATGTGAATAATGCAGTAAAAGCCGATAAATTATTATATCGAGATGCATACAAGTTAACTGGGTTGCACGGAGAAACATTCCAAAAATTTTTTACAAAATACTTTTGAACCAATGAACAATATTTATATAGTTGATACCAACTTTTTTATTCAAGCCCATAAAGCTTATTATCCTTTAGATGTTGTTCCAAGTTTTTGGAATAAAATAAAGTTTTTGGCAAAAGAAGAGAAAATTGTCAGTATTGATAAAGTTCAAAATGAAATTTATAAAAATAATGACGATTTAACGAAATGGTGTAAGGATAATCTTCCACAATATTTTTTCAAAAGCACTTCAAATATATTTCAGTCATATCAAAAAGTTATTTTTTGGGCAGAATCTCGTAAAAATCATTATACATCAGCAGCTCTTGCTGAATTCTTGGATGCAGATGAAGCAGATGCTTTCCTCATTGCATACACATTGACAAATAATAGCAAACGAATTGTTGTTACTCAAGAAATAAGTGAACCAAATGCGAAGCGAAAAGTGAAAATTCCAGATGCATGTCTTGCTTTAAATGTTCGATTTGTCAATGTTATGGATATGTTTAGACAATTGAAAGAAACTTTTTAAGCTTCAAAATATAATTTTGTTCTTTCAATATGAAATACGACCAATCTTTATCTAAAACTTTGCGAAAAAAAGATGGAATTTTTTATACGCCTGACAAAATTGCGA
>DYQK01000085.1 GCA_020719385.1 Rikenella microfusus
AATTTCGCAAAACGAAATCGAAAAAATAAAACTACTTGAAAATCAATTTGATACGCAAGATTTTTATTTTCAAATAGACGAAAATAATTTTATTATTTTTTTATCTGAATTAAATTTTTTCGATTTTAAAGAAAAAGTTGAACAAATTTTTTCACAAAATTCTGTTCATTTTGTTCTTTTGCCGCAGATTCTCGAAACCATCGAAAACATAAAAAGTTATGGCATAAAAAGCAAAAAACGAGTTTATGTTGGTTATAATCAAGAGCGAAAGGTCAAAGAACGCAAAGCAAAAATTCAAAATCGCAATTCGTTTACAGAAAATATTTTCGACAAAACGAATGTTGAACTTCCGCAAGTGTTTGAAAATCAAATTGTTTGTGCAGAAAGCAAGGAATTTCTGAAAAATTTGCCGCCAAATTGCATCGATTTAATTTTGACTTCGCCGCCGTATAATTTCGGTTTAAATTATTCAGAAAATAACGACACTTCGCAATGGGAAAAATATTTTGAAACACTTTTTTCGATTTTTGACGAATGTATTCGAGTTTTAAAATTCGGTGGACGCATCATTGTCAATGTTCAACCTTTGTATTCCGATTATATTCCGAGTCATCATATCATTGGAAATTATTTTTTGAACAAAAAATTACTTTGGAAAACCGAAATTTTGTGGGAAAAAAATAATTATAACGCAAAATATTGCAGTTGGGGCAGTTGGAAAAGTCCGAGTAATCCGTATTTGAAAGGCACGTGGGAATTTTTGGAAGTTTTTTGCAAAGGAACGATGAAAAAAGAAGGTTTAAAAGAAAATATTGACATCACGGAGGAGGAATTTAAAAAGTGGGTGAACGCAGAATGGAGTATTGCCCCTGAACGCAATATGAAAAATTTTGGTCATCCTGCCATGTTTCCTGAAGAATTGGCAAAAAGAGCGATAAAATTATTTTCGTATCAAAAAGATGTGATTTTAGACCCGTTTAACGGTGCAGGCACAACGACTTGCGTTGCGAAAATGTTAAATCGAAAGTTTTTGGGCATCGATATTTCGGAGCAATATTGCGAAACTGCGTTAAAACGTTTAGAAAACAAAATTTTCTGATTTTTTATGAAAGAGAAAACCGTACAAAAGAAATTATTATTGGTAGTCATTCCACTCATACTTTGATGTCTTAAGTATCTTTCCTCAATTAGTTTGTATTAAATTTTGAAAAATTAATTTCAAGAGAAAATCAACATTCGCATTACTGTAGGCTTGAAAGAGAGTAATTTTTCGTTTTTAAAGAGATTTTCAAACTAAATAATATCAATTAATTTAGGAAAGATACTTATTTTGATGTAGATTTACACATTTTAACTTTACTTACCGGTGAAAGAAAAGTTGATAAACCCATTCACAAAAAAGAATTTTTCAAGGAATTAAAATTCGAAAATGTTGTGAAAGCTGTTGAAACGTTTAAAAATTTGATTCTTTTGTAAAAATATTATTTTTCAATTATATAATCTCTCTGACGAGGAAATAAAAATTGTAAAAAATTAAATTCTTTTTTGTGAAATAAAAAACAATTTTTGTACAAAAGTAAACATTTTCTCTGAAATTTGTTATATTTGCAAAAAATTTCGTTTTTTGACAGCAAATGCGAAAGAAGGAATTACAATGGCAGTGATGCATCCACCCGATTTGATTATCCTCGACCTTGGACTCCCAGACCAAGATGGGCAAGATGTATTATTGAAACTTCGTGAATGGTATTTGGGACCAATAATTATTCTTTCTGTGCGAAATTTTGAAGACGAAATTGTTAAAGCACTCGATAATGGAGCAACAGAATCTGGAATCGGATATAGATTTGTTGGAAAAAGTGTATAAAATAGAGGTGATAATAACAAAAGTATGATTTTTTCTCTTTGCTATCAACTTTTATTGCAAAAAAGATAAAGTTTAAAATGCTTTGCATCAATATTTATTTCGTTATTTTTAACATATTTTTGATTCTCCACCCCAAATTTTTTTTGAAAAATAATTTTTCTTTTTTATTTTCTCTCTCAAAATTGTTTTTTTTTTATTTTCTGAAATATTTTTTTAAAAAATAGTGAAAATTAAAAAAATAATTATATCTTTGCCCGTTGAAATTTAAACATAAAATTCTTGATTTTTTCAAAGAATCAAGACAAAATTTTTTCTAAATTTGAAGTTTTCATTCACTTTTTAAACCATTTAGGAGGACAAAACTATAGTCAACGAAAAAGATAAAAACGTAAGAGGTAAGTCCAGAAACGAGGAACCTAAACTAAAACACGCAATCAACGACGAAATTCGGGCAAAATCTGTTCGTCTTGTCGGCGAGAATATTGCAAATCCTGGTGTTTATTCCATTCAAGAGGCATTGCAGTTGGCTGAATCAATGGAATTGGACTTGGTGGAAATATCTCCAACGGCTGTGCCGCCTGTTTGTAAAATCATTGATTATCAAAAGTTTTTGTATCAACAAAAAAAGAAGCAGAAGGAAATTAAAGCCAAAGCCGCAAAAGTTGTTGTCAAAGAAATCCGATTCGGACCAAATACTGATGACCACGATTTTGACTTCAAACTCAAACACGCACAGAAATTCCTTGAAGAAGGAGCAAAATTAAAAACCTATGTGATGTTCAAAGGTCGCTCAATTTTGTTTAAAGAACAGGGCGAAATTTTACTTCTCCGATTCGCAGAAGCACTTGAGGAACACGGCAAAGTGGAACAATTGCCAAAACTCGAAGGAAAACGAATGATTATGCTTATCGCACCCAAAAAGAAAAAAATTTAACAGTTTTTATAACCTCAAAATTGCAGGAAACATGCCTAAGATGAAAACCAAATCTGCTGCAAAAAAGAGATTTTCTCTTACCGCAACAGGTAAAATCAAACGCAAACACGCTTACAAAAGTCATATTTTGACGAAAAAAGACAAAAAACGCAAACGAAATCTCCGATATTTCACCACCGTTGACACAACAAACGAACAAACCGTCAAACGTTTGCTCGGAATGAGATAACATTCCACAAGATTTCGAGAGTAGCACCTAATTTTTAGAAATTTATTTCTAAAAACACCACAAAAACTTTGTGGTGCTATTCTTTTTTCTCTAAAATATTTTTCACAATTTTTTTGCGAAACTAATAAATCGTTGTTAAAATTTTAAACTTTGACAACGATTTTTTCTTTTTTACTCGCAATATTTCAATTTTATTGCCTGCAGACAAATATAAATTTGCCTTAATTTTTCGAAATCGAGTGAATCGAAAGTTTTTGAAACGTAATATTGATACGAATTTTCCGCAATTTTTTCCAAAATCACAAAATACCAGTTCCGCCCAACAATATACGCACCGCGCATCAAATTAACTTTATTTAACTCTATTGCGACTAACATTTCTGCCAAAAGTTGGTCCTCTGCATCAACAGAATGTTTTGTTTGTTTGAATTCCTGAATGAAAAAATAAGGATTTCGCGGCACTTGCACGCCCATGGCAAACATAAAATCAGTTCTACCGCTAAATTCTACGCCGTTTATTTTTGCTTTTAACGGTTTATCATAAAAACCACGTTTATCTTTGAGACGAAAACGAACTTTTCCAAGCAAAAAGGCGATAAATTCCATTTTCAAATCCTCTTCCGAACAATAAGACAAAAAATCAAAATTGTCTTTTATCAAATTTTGCAAATAATTTTCCTCCTCATCAGAGAGAGAATATTGAAAATTAAACCATTCTTTGAAAATTTCTTGTTCAGGAAGTTGTTTTAAATCAACAACTTGCACCAAATCATCAAATTTGGCAGTTTGAAAAATAATTTTCTCAAGTTTTTTCATAAAATGTCATTTTAAATTTTTATAAAAATACGATTTTTTTCGCAAAAAAACAAAATTTCTTGCGAAAAAATTTGTGAAATCCGTTTTTTTTGTCAAGTTTTTCTCAAACTTTTTCTAAATAATTCTAAAAAGAATCCAGTTGGACAAAAATAACGACACCAAAAACGCGGAATAAATATCGAAAGAATTATAAAAATCGAAGCAAAAATTATCGCAAAAATCGAAGCACTCTGAAAAATAAATGCAGTAAAAGGTTCAACCTGACTTATGTCAAAATTTATTCCGATGAAAATTAAAAAAATCAACGTAAAAAATATCACAAACGGCAAAATTGACAAAATATTTTTAGGAACTCGAATTTTATGTTTGTAAATCTTTCCCGCCAAATCCTGACAAGCCCCAAAAGGACAAATGTGCGTGCAGTAAAATGCTTTTCCCGTCACTAAGGGCAAAATAAACGACAAAAGCAACAACATTGCGACAACAATTTGCGAAGGAAGTGAAATTCCGTTCTTCGCCGTTTTGGCAATTAACTCAAGAGAAATAAAATTCCCTAACCAAAAACCAACAACTAAAACGTTGATAATCAACAAAATAATTCGCAAACGGTGATAAATTTGTGAAGGAAACATTTTGAAAAAACTCAATAACGCAAAAATTATCACTAAAATAAGCGAAAGATTTTTTATCAACGTTAAATAATCGAATTTTTTCTCGAATTTTTGATTTTTATACTTCGAAAGTCGAATTTTTAAACTTTCAATAACAACTTTAGTCGTAAAAGTTGCCCCTGTTACCGCATCCACCTGAAAATTTAACGCCTCAGAAACCGTTTTCCCATTCCAACGAGTAAAAAAACCTGTTTTCTCAATTTTTCTGATAAAACTCGGCGTCTCAGTATTTTTCAATAAACGCAAACCAACAATTTTTTCCGAATTATCAACAGCAATTAGAAAAGGAACTTTGCCATTATAACCAATTATTGAGTCGCAAAGCGGCGAGGTACACAAAATTTTCCCTAATTTATTGCCCAAAGAATCAAAAACTTCAAGACTTTCGTCCTCGTTTTTTTCAAAAGAATAAGTTTTTGCAAATAAAATTTTAATATCTTCTAAATTGTACGCAAGTTTAGAAAACGTAGAATCAGATTCTGTATTTTTTTTCTCTGAAAATGTATTTTTCGCAAAAAATAATGCCAAAAAAACTAAAATGATTAATAAAATTCTGTATATTTTTCCGATAAGATAAACAAAAAACAATCCCAAAATCATTAATTTATAACTCAAACGTCTCATTTTTCTAAAATTTTAACAAAATTACTCAACAAATCTGTCAAATTTTTGAGATTTAACAGATTCAAAACAAAAAAAGTGTGAAAAACGTTTTGCGAAAAAACTTTTCACACCCAAAAATTTATTTTGCTCGTTCAGAATAAGTGCGACTTCTTGTATCAACCTTAATTTTTTCACCTATCGTGATGAACAAAGGTACGTGAACGGTTGCTCCAGTTTCGAGAGTGGCAGGTTTTAACGCTGTACTCGAAGCGGTGTCGCCTTTGATTCCTGGTTCTGTGTAAACAATTTCTAACGTAACGAAAGGAGGAAGTTCACAGGTAAGCGGCGTTTCGGTGTCTGCGTGGACAATAATTTGCACTTCTTGCCCTTCTTTCAATAAATCTGCGTTCTCAACCAAAGTTTCGGGCAAAGAAGTTTGCTCAAAAGTTTCGGTGTGCATAAAAATATAGCCCGTTTCGTCTTTGTACAAATATTGATGCGGACGATATTCGATGCGAGCCAACGTAACTTTCACTCCCGAATTGAAAGTGTTGTCAATAACTTTGCCTGTCGTTAAACTTTTTAACTTTGTTCGCACAAAAGCAGGACCTTTTCCAGGTTTAACGTGTTGAAATTGCACTATCGTAAAAAGGTCGTTGTTGAATTCTATGCATAATCCGTTGCGGAAATCTGCAGTTGTTGCCATAGAAAATTTTTAATTTTAAAAAACGCTGCAAAAATAATGTAAAAAATTTATTTTTTTCAAAAAAACGAAAATTTCTCGAAAAAAATTGTGAAAAAAGAGAAATGTTTAAAGTTTTAAGAAATTTTTAACCGCAGAAACCGTTGCTTCGACAGCATCGGGCAATTCTAACAAAGGTTGAACAGCGTTTAAATCTTTCAAACCGCTTCCCGTCAGGAGAATTACGTCTCTACCCTGCGAATGCGGATTCTTTCTGTGAAACTCGATAAAACCTGCAACAGCCGTTGCCGCAGCGGGTTCGGTGAAAATGCCTGTCTGCTGACTCAATATTTTTGAAGCGTATAAAATATTTTCATCATCGACTAATATTCCTTCGCCGTTATAAGTTTTGAGAAAGTTTTTTGTCATGAAAAAGTTTCGCGGAATATCGACAGAAATAGAATCGGCAACGGTTTTTGCCGCAGGAAAAACAGGATTTTCTGTCTCCAAATTATTCACAATATTCGCACTTCCCGAAGCTTGAACGGCAATAATCTTCGGCATTTCTTCAATAAGATTGCTTTTTAACAAATCTTCGAAACCTTTGTAAACGCCTGAAATAATTGCTCCATCGCCGACAGGCACAAAAATTCTAAGATTTTCACTTTCCTGAAACCCAAATTTTCGAAAATCAGAAAATAACTCAAGCGAAACAGTTTTTTTCCCTTCAATAGTCAAGGAATTAAACGCCGTATTTCTGTTATACCACCCAAATTCTTTCGACAATTCAATACTCAGGTCAAATGCTTTGTCATAATTTCCTGCTATCGGGACTAATGTTGCCCCATACATCAGGATTTGCGTCAACTTCGCCTTCGGAGCAGAGGCAGGCACAACAACTATTGCTTTCTGCTTTTGCGAGGCACAAATTCCTGCAATCGAAGCACCTGCATTTCCTGTCGAAGCAACAACAATAGTGTTAAAATTTTTCTCTCTCGCATAATGCGAAACTACCGTCGAAGCACGGTCTTTGAAAGAAAAAGTTGGATTTTGCGAATCATCTTTGAGAAAGACTTTTTTATTCGTAAACGATTTTGTGGTCAAGGAAACTTCGTAAAACGGAGAAAATCCAACTCGCAGAAATGAAGAATTCGCAATATTTTTTAACGGCAAAAATTTTAAAAACATATTTTCTCGCAAAATTCGAGATAAATTTTTGATTTTTTGCCATTTTTCGTAAGGATAAATAACTTTTAAAACACCCAAAAGTGGTTCTCCCTGAGCATTTTGCGTCTCACATTTGGGACAAAGATACGAAATTTCTTTTTCCTCAAAAGTTGAACCACAATTTACACATTCGAAAAAATAACGATTTTGCGTTCTCATTTAGTTAAACATTTGTTTATAAAAATCGAGAATTTGTTGAAAAGCACCAAAAATTAACGAAATATTGACTAAATAAAACTTTTCCGAGTCAATATAAACATTGTCGTTGATAATTTTGATAAATTGCCATTGGTCAGCATCCGTTACGCACCCAAAAATAAACGACAGCGGATTCCCTGTTTTCTCGTTGTAAATTTTCAATGCCTGCATTTGTGCGATACAATGCGGAACACTTTTGTTGACGTCCTTCGTGTCAAGCAACACCAAAAAAGGTGAATGAAAAACTGACGTTGCAGACGGAATATTGATGTTTCTGTCCAAAATATAATCGCACCTTCCGCTGAGATCGCGTTTTTTGTCAACATCAAGATTTTCGCCTGAATGTATCGCAAAATAATTTTCGTTCTGAATTTTGAGGTCTAAGAGCATTGGGAAGATCAAGGTTTCTGAAACAGCACGTTCCATATGCAGCGGCACATCGCGCGTCATGCGACGCCAACGAATAAATAAATCGCTTGGTATAATGGGCGAAATCTTTTTAAACAAACGCTCTTGCGAAACGTTCAAATGCAACTTCGCTGAAATATCTTCGAGTTTAAAATTTCTAAAGGACATAGTAAACAATTTTTAAAAATAAATTGACCGAATATTTTTCAATGAATTTGATAAATCTAAAATAAAATTTTCTAAAATATTTTCCCCCGATAATTGAGGTTTTATTATTAAATCTACCAATTCAACTTTTTGATTTTCTCTATAAATATACGCTATTTTTTTCTTGAAATCTAAAAGAAACGCTAAACGACAGCCATTTTGCATCCATTTTCTCATTTTCTTATGCGACTTCACAAATTTATTCGCCTTAGACATAATTTCAATAACAAAATCGGGGCAAACAGGTGGAAATTTTTTTAACTGTCCCTTGGTTAAATGTTGCAATTTTTCATTTGAAACCCAACTCGCATCGGGAGAAAGCATATCGCCATCGGGCAAAATAAACCCTGTTGACGAATCGCCGCATTTTCCAAAATCGTTAAATTTCGCCCATTCATATAATTGCTCGTTAATTTTCCAATTTCTGTTTCCCGTAAAAAAATCTGTTGGCATCATAATTTGTAATTTTTGAGAATTTTTTTGATTATAACATTCTATACGAAAATGACGATTCAATTCGCAAAGATAAAATAATTTATCATTCGAAAAACGCAACCGACTCGGAATTTGTAAAATTATTGACTGCATACAAAAAAAAATTAATTTGAGTTAATAGCATTAACGGGGTCAAGTTTCGAGGCAGAATACGCAGGAATAAATCCTGAAATTAAACCGACAGAGACAGAAATAATTATTCCGAGCAAAATATTGTTTAAACCTAAGTTAAATTCCATTCCTGAAACCGCAGCGGCGAAAGTTAACAACAGAAATATTGCGAAAAGCCCAAAAATTCCACCGATTAACGACAACATTACCGCTTCATAAAGAAATTCGAGTAAAATAAACATTCGTTTTGCACCTAAGGCTTTTTGTATTCCGATGATTCTTGTCTGCTCTTTGACAGAGACAAACATAATATTTGCGATTCCAAAACCTCCGACTAATATGGCAAAACCTCCGATAATTAATCCTGCAAAATCAATGATTACAAAGATGTTACTGATTCCTTGCGAGATAACACTCGGCAAATTTAACGCAAAATCGTCTTCTTGCGTGGGTTTTAAACGATGAATACTTCGCATAATATTTCGCAACTCATCCATCAATTCCTCGTTAGAAACCTTCGGCTTTGCTTTTGCCATAATAAAACTGCCAGCCATTTCGCTACGCAAATTTATAAAGTTTCTCCCAAAATTCAACGGAATAATGACTTGTTTGTCCATACTCATTCCGAACATATCCTCGCCCTCGCGTTTGAGAACTCCGATAACTTTCACTCTATAATTTCCAATTTTAATTTCTTTGTCTATTGGGTTTTGGTTTTCGAAAAGTTGTTCTGCCAATTCGCCGCCTAAAATAGCAATTGCTTTTCCACTTGTCGATTCGAAAGATGAGAAATATCTCCCTGACTGCAACTCGATGGTGCGAACATTAATAAATTCTTGCGAAACAGCCCAAATTTCGATATTTTTCCCTGAATTTTTTTCATATTGAACATTTTTTGTGGTTGTTGACAAAAAAGCAATCGCGTCAGTTTTTTGCGAACGTTTTAGTAAATCGTTAAAATCCCGAATTGACGGCAAAGGACGATTTATATATTTCCACCAAGGATAATCTCCTTCAAACGACCAGGGCCATTTTTGTACATAAACAACATTATCGCCAAGTTTTGCGATACTACTTCGCACGCTATTTTCCAAAGAATCAATAACAGTAAAAACCGTTATCATTGCGAAGATGCCGATAGTTATTCCGAGCAGCGAGAGGAATGTTCGCAACCGATTCAGAATCAAAGAACGCAAAGCGAAGATAAACGATTCCTGCATTAATTTCCAATTCATTGATTTTCAAAGGTTTAAATACGTTATTAACTCATCATATCTTTTTTGATAAATCGAATTATTCTCCTCGGTCGCAGAATAAAAAGTTTTCACGTTAAAATTTAAACGATAAAAAGTTTGTAAAATTGCCTCAGGGTCGAGAGAATCAATTTTTAAAGTTACCTCTAAATCGGTAGTTAAACTTTGCCGCAAAACGTAGGCACTCAAAATTTTTGCGTTATTTCCCTCAACAATTCGCGAAATTTCCGACAAGGAATAATCTTTTTCAGAAATATTTAAAATAACAATACTTCCCGACTGATGTGCCGCAGTTAACATTGAAAAATTGTGCAACAAATCGGTAAGAGTGATGACACCCAAATATTTTTTATCCTCATTTAAAACAGGAATAACGGTCAATTTTAATCTCGAAGCAACTTCAATAACATCGTAAATATGTTGATAATTAAACACATACGGCTTCATCAGAGACCGCGAAAGTGCGTCAATTCTCTCGTCAGTTTTATTGCTGTCAAGAATATCGTTGTCTGATATTAAACCGACAAATTCATCGTCCTTCGCAACTATGGGCAGATGCGAGACGCGTAAAATTTCCATCCAATTCAAGACCTTTGCCCCTGTTTCGATTCCGTGCAATGCAGGAACAATGTCTGAAACTAATTGCTGAGCAGTCATAAAATTTATTCTCTTTCGATTCGAATCACATTAAACGGCAATTGAATTATTGAAGCCATATCCTCGGCAGATTCCTCCATTTCCTCGTCCTCGCAATACCAATTGACTATTACCTCAAACCCTTGATTTACAACATTTTCCATTCGTTTTAACCCTTCGAAAATGCTTTTCGAACAGGCAGTGTTAAAATAATCGAAATTCAGATTTATTGTTGTCAAAGAAGCAGGTTTTTTCGTGTAATAATCGAACCATTCCTGCAAAGGTTCGCAAAATTCAATGGGATTTTCGGGAATAAATCGACCTTTGATTTCGATTAAACCCTTCTCAGAATCGCACAAAACAGAAGGAGTGCGAGATGTTTTTTTAATTGATAAAACTTCCATTTTTTGTTAAATATGTATTTTTTTTGAAAAAAATTGATATCTTTGCAAATTGCAAAGTTAATAAAATTTTTCTCAAAGACAAAAAAAAATGACAAAATTAAGTGTAAATATCAATAAAATTGCAACACTTCGCAATGCAAGAGGCGGAAATGTGCCTGATGTCTTAAAAGTGGCTGTTGATTGTGAACGATTCGGGGCAGAAGGAATCACCGTGCATCCGAGACCCGATGAACGACATATTCGCTACGCAGATGTGAGAAATCTCAAAAATCTGGTGAAAACAGAGTTTAATATTGAAGGTTATCCCTCGCAAAGTTTTATCGATTTGGTTCTTGAAATTTTGCCTGCACAGGTAACACTCGTTCCCGACCCGCCTGACGCAATTACGTCTAATGCGGGATGGAATACTCGCAAACATCTTGATTTTCTCAAGGAAATTATCGCAGTTTTTCAACAACAAAACGTTCGCACTTCGATTTTTGTGGACACAAATTTAGAGAATATTCGTTTTGCGGCAATGATAAAAACCAACAGAATCGAGTTATACACCGAACCGTATGCGGCAAATTATTCGACAAACCGCGAAACAGCCATTGCTCCGTTTGTAGAAGCCGCTAATTTGGCTAACACTCTCGGATTAAAAATTAATGCAGGACACGATTTAAACCTTGAGAATCTGAAATTTTTGAAAACCAACATTCCGTTTCTTGCCGAAGTTTCCATCGGACATGCCTTGATATCGGATGCGTTATACTTCGGATTAGAAAATACTATTCAGTTGTATTTGAAGCAGTTGCGTTAAAATATCTGCAAAATTTTTTTAAACCACACACCTCGCACTTCGGTTTGCGAGAAACACAAATATATCTGCCGTGCAACAACAACCAATGATGTGCAACGGCAATATATTTCTCACAAATATATTTTGTCAACATTTTTTCAGTTTCCAACGGAGATTTCGAGTTTGTAGTTAAACCTAAACGTTCGGAAACCCGAAATACGTGAGTATCAACAGGCATTACAGGTTTATTGAACAACGAGGAAAGAATTACGTTAGCCGTTTTTTGCCCGACACCGGGCAATTCTCTTAATTTCTCAAGCGAATCAGGAATTTTCCCGTCAAATTTTTCGACAAGCATTTTCGACATCGCAACTAAATATTTCGCCTTATTGTTCGGATAGGAACAACTTTTTATTAACTCAAAAATTTGATTCGCGGTTGCTTTTGCGAAACTTTCTGCGTCAAAAAATTGCGAAAATAAATTTTGAGTAATCAAATTTACGCGTTTATCGGTGCATTGTGCAGACAAAATGACTGCGACTAACAACTGAAACGGTGTTTGAAATTGCAATTCTGTTTTCGCTTCCGTTTGATTTTCAACAAAATACGAAATTATTTTCTCAAATCTCTCTTCTACGCTCATAAAAAATTTTTCAATATTTTTCCGCACAAGAAAATTTTCAAATATAAAACCTTCGCTGTAAAATAAATTATCTGTATTTTTTTTGCAAAATATTTTCGAAAATTCTGTTTTCCTCGAAATAATTTTGAAAAAGATTGAGCAAGAATGGCAAAATAGTATTTTTTGCTATATAATCTGTGATGTCTTCTTGGGTATAATATGCTCCGCTGTCTTTTTGTTTGTTACTTTCTATCGAATTTATATATTTTTCGAATGTCAAGAGACAGATTTTCTCAATAATTTCTGTATTCAACACAAATTTAGAATTTTCGCTGCAAAGATAAAAAAATATTTTTAAAAAAGTAAAAAATTAATTATTTTTGCAAAAAGATACTTTATCTGATACCACTGCTCTTGTGTGGAAAATTATTCTTGCAAAAGATGATGGTTTAATCAAAATTTTTCAGAGAAAAGGTATTGAGTGGAATCAAATAAAGTTTTAACACTACCCATTTTGTGCGACTGAAATTTTTGGATAAAATTGTCATTCAAAAAATCATTCATAAGTGAATTTTGAAAAAAATGAGAAAAATTGTAATTTTGCGTTTGGAAAAACATTTTAATTTCTTCTTTCTTCTCTCCATTTTTTCGAAAATTTGGAGAGATTTTTTTATTTTCTCAAAAATTTGTATACTTTTGTCGGTGAAAAGTTATAAACTACCGAAAAAATTATGTAATCTTTTGAAATTTGATTATTTGAAGAAGTAGAAACGATTTGTAAATTTTTGATGTTATTTTTTTGAAATAAAAATTTAACAAAATCTTAATATCAAAAATTTTTTTTACTCTTTATAAATTTTTAATTTTGCATCGAAATTTTTACTAAAAATTTATGGCAATAGATAGACTTTTCAAAATATTTGTCCCAAAAGACACAACATTTTTCCCGCTTTTTGAGGAAGACGCTCAGAATTTGGTCGCAATTTCATCGCTTTTCAAGCAGATGATAAATTTGGAAGACCCCAATTTGCGAGTTCCATTTTTTTCGAAAATCAAAGATGCGGAACACGTTGGAGACGATATTACGCATAAAATTTTCGAAAAGTTAAATAAAACTTTTATTACTCCGTTTGACCGCGAGGACATTCATACTTTGACCTCAACTATTGATGACGTTGCCGATTTTATCAATAAAGCAAGTCAAAGAATCAAATTGTACAAACCTAAACGTTTCACGCCTGAGATGTTGAAAATTACGCAAATTATCTCTGACGCTTGTGCAGAAATTCACAAAGCAATTGGTGAATTGCGAAATTTGAAAAATCCCGAGAAAATTAACGAATCTTGCATTCAAATAAACAGTTTTGAGAATCAAGCAGATGATTTGTATCATTTCGCCATTTCTGAGCTTTTCGATAAGGAAAAAGACCCTGTCGAGTTAATTAAACTCAAAGAAATTCTCGAAACGTTGGAAAAAGCAACAGACAAGGCTGAAGATGTGGCTGATGTTCTCCGAACTATTATCATCAAAGCAGCTTAACAATTCAATTTTTAATTTATGCTAACTATTGTTATCGCTGCGGTTTTAATTGCTTTGATTTTTGACTTTCTCAACGGAATGAACGATGCCGCAAATTCCATTGCAACTATTGTCTCGACAAAAGTTCTTTCACCGAGATGGGCAGTTATTTGGGCTGCGATTTTTAACTTCGCTGCAGTATTTATTTTTGGAGTTCACGTAGCAAACACTATTGGAAAAGGAATTGTTCAGCCAAATTTAATCAACGAATATTTTGTTCTCGCTGCTCTCATCGGTGCAGTAACTTGGACATATATTTGTACTCATTTTGGAATGCCGATAAGCGTTTCTCACGCACTCATTGGAGGATTAATTGGTCCGGGACTTGTGGCAGGCGGTTTTGACGCACTTATCGGCAGCGGAATTCTCAAAATTGCAATTTTTATTGTTCTCTCGCCGATTTTGGGGTTTATTTTGGGAAATATTTTTATGTCTTTAACGTTATTGATTTTTCGAAATAAAACTCCGCAAAAAGTGGATTCTTATTTTCGAATGCTGCAATTTGCCTCTTCTGCGGTTTTTAGTATCGGACACGGAAGCAATGACGCACAAAAAACGATGGGAATAATTGCGATTTTGTTGTTTAGTGTGCGAGATAAATTAGATACTCTTAATTTGCCCGAATGGATTTATCACGGAAACGAATTTTATGTTCCGAATTGGGTGATTTTTTGTGCTTATTCTGCTATTGCGTTAGGAACATTGCTCGGCGGATGGAAAGTCGTAAAAACTCTCGGAGTCGGACTAACTGATTTAAAACCCGTCGGCGGATTTAGTGCAGAAGCCGCTGCAGCCGCAACGCTCATCGGCACATCATTGAGTGGAATCCCCGTCAGCACTACGCACACAATTACAGGAGCAATCATGGGAGTCGGAGTAACACGCAGATTTTCAGCAGTCAGATGGACGGTTGCCTCGCACATTGTTATCGCTTGGGTTTTAACCATTCCTGCCTCAATGTTTGTTTCAGGTTTAACTTATTGGGTGATAAAGTTTTTTATTTAACAAAAAATTTTTCATTCTGCAAAAATTCTCAAAAAATAAATTTTGAGAATTTTTTCTGTGAGAAAATAATTTTTGGAAATTTCAGAAAAAAAAGTAATTTTGCAAAAAAAATATAAATATTTTATCATCTGCACGAAAAAACCGCTATGTCTTTAGCGTAGCGGATGAACGTGC
>DYQK01000086.1 GCA_020719385.1 Rikenella microfusus
AATAATTTTTTGAGATAATATTTATAAAAAAAAATGTTTTCATCTTGCGAAAAGATGAAAACAAAATTTTGTAAAACAAATTTTTAACTTTTTTCGTTTTTTGTTTCGACTTTTTGCGGCGAATGTTGAACTTCAACCGTAGTTTTCTGCTGTGTTTCGACAGTTTTTTGTGGAATCGATTCTTTGCCCTTCGTAATATTCATCACTAATTTATCAACTGCCGAGAACAAATATTCCACGCTATAACCCGCAATGAACGCAAGTGCAAGCGGCGAAAGATTTTCGATAAAACCAAGTTGTTGCTTTTCGATATCTCCCCAAAACAAACCAACAGACAAGCCCGCAATTGCACCAAGTTGCACTCGCAACGCATATTTGATATTCGATTCTTTCGAGAAAATGAGATTTTTCGTTTCCTCAATTAAGTTTCGCAAAACAAAAACAAACCCACCTAATAGTCCGTAAAGCAACGGCAAAAAGTACAGATTCAAAATTAAAACGTAATTCTGTGCTTTTTGAATAATCATTGTGTTGCGATTTTGCTCGTTTGTCTTCAATTTTGAATCCTCAATAGTACTCACCCACGCAACCCATTCCTGCAAAAGTGCGATGCTGCTTTTGTATTTGTCATCTAATTCATTCATTTCGCTTTCGATTTGGATTTTTTCCATCTCGACACTTTTGTTGTCTTTTATTAAAATTAATTCGTTCATTCGTTTTTGCGATTCTTTGATTTGTTTCGCCGAACCCTGAATCGTATTTAACAGAGTTGCTCCTTTTAACGAAAAAATTTGCACAAAAGCGGTGGTCAACATAATGAGAATAGTGAAAATTTGGTAAAATTGCACCGAAGAACGCGACATTGAACGCGAGATAAACAATCTTTTGAACCAATTAAAATGCTCGATTTCGCGTTCTTGCGCGCAACGCAACGAATCAACCGTCACGGGCTGAATCAATTTTGAGATTAATTTGTACGAAGACCAAAACTCGATTTCTCTTTCAACCGTCCATTCGTTGTTTAACTCCCAATTTTTTGCTTGAACGACCATCTCGACTAATCTGTCATCGATGGAAAGTCCGTGTTCGGTGGCAAATGCCAACATTAATTGTGCGTCATTGACGGCTCGCTTCAAAAATAACGAGTTAGAATTTGTGTCTTTCAGTAAAGTTGTGTCTATGGCACTCATAAGTTTTAAAGTTTAATCCTGATAAAAGGTGTATTCGTATTTTTTTGTCAATTCGCCGATTTGCTCTTCGACTAATAAACCGTCTTCGTTGAAAAACGAAATTTGTTGAAATTCAAGCATTCCATTGGGTGCGAATCGTTCCTCCGTTTGCGAATGATTTTCGTCATCGTAAGAATATTTAATGAGATATTGATTCGCAATTTGCGTTTCAACAACTCGATTTTTCTCATCATATTGAAAAACAACAGAGTCAAGCAATTTTTTATTTTTAACGCCAAATTGTTTAATTAAATTTCCTTTTTCGTCATGGAAAAAATTTCGTTCCACAATTAAAGTTTCGTTTGCTCCATACTCTGTTCGCTTGCGAATTCGCTGTGAATCGTCATATTCGTACAAAGTTTTCTCTTTCATTTTGTTATTCTCGTTATGAAGGATTTTTTCAATAACTTGTTTGTTGGAATCGAATTTCAAAAATTCTATTTCCTCGATGTTGTCGTCCTCGTCTTGCGTGGTGATGGTGAGAGTTTTTTCGGTTTCGTTTCGCAAATATAATTTTATCGATTTCGAACCGTCAGCATAATTTAACTCTTCTTTCAAAATTTTTCCTTTGATATCTCGGTGGAAAAAGAAATGTTCCGAGATTTCGTCTTCGGAGAGATAATTTATCTCCTCAATTTTGTTGCCATCTTCGTCGTGTTTCGAGATAATTTTCGATTCTAACTCATTTGGAGCAAAATAAGTTTCAGACAAAATAATATTTCCCTGTTTGTCGCGTTCCAAAAACGCAGAAATATAACTCATCTCTTCACCTTCTTCAAGCGAATGTGTGAGAATTTTTACGGTATGAATTTTTTTCATAAATAAAAAAAACTTTTGAGTGCAAATCTAAATATTTTTTTTGAAAAAATTGTAATTTTTTTTTAATTTTGCACAATAAAATTACATTTTTTTGTGTTATTTTTGTAAAGAGAAACTGATGCAAATTTAAAAATATGTATCTTCTTAATAATCAATGTTTTACATCAATTAAAAAAACGACAAAGGTATGAAAACAATAAAATGTTTGATGTCAGTTGTTGTACTTGTCTGTTTTGCCTTTTTATTTTCCTGCAAAAGTAAAGGTGGAGGTTCAACAACAACAGGCTGGTCATACAATGATGCAGAAAATGGCGGTTTCGAAGTAACCGAAAACGTAGAACAAGAGACAGGACCAGGCTTGGTCCTTATTGAGGGCGGTAAGTTCTCCATGGGACGAGTAGAGCAAGATGTTATTCACGAGTGGAATAATCAGCCTCGTTCAGTAACGGTTTCATCGTTTTATATGGATGAAACGGAAGTGAGAAATGTCGATTACCGCGAATATCTCAACTGGATTGCTCGCGTGTTTGTTGATAACCGTGCAGTGTACCGCAAAGCGTTACCTGACACCTTAGTTTGGAGAAGACGTTTGGCATATAACGAGCCTTACGTGGAATATTATTTTCGCCATCCTGCTTATCATCAATATCCCGTTGTAGGGGTAAATTGGTTGCAAGCAAACGACTATTGTTTGTGGCGAACTGACCGTGTGAATGAAAAGATTCTTATTGAACAAGGTTATCTCGATTATTCGCCGACAGAACAGAAAAATGAAAACAACTTTAACACTGATGCGTATTTGGCAGGACAATATACCGTTGGTGTGAAGCAGAAAAAACAAACTCTCGACGGTGGAGAACGAGACATTCGAATGGAAGACGGTATTTTGTTACCGAAATATCGACTTCCGACTGAGGCAGAATGGGAATACGCAGCACTTTCTTTAATTGGAAATTCTGTTGATGAACGAATTTATACGAGAAAACTTTATCCTTGGACAGGACACTTTCTCCGAAATAGAGGAGACGGCGGAAAGAATAATCCCAAAGACAGTCGAGGTAGATTCATGGCAAACTTTGTTCGAGGCAGAGGCGATATGATGGGCGTTGCAGGTTATCTCAACGACAATGCGTCAATTCCTGGCGAGGTAACTTCTTATTGGCCCAACGATTACGGTTTATATTGCATGGCAGGCAATGTTAGCGAATGGGTTTCAGATGTTTACAGACCACTCTCGCTGCAAGACGGAGAAGAGTTTAATCCGTATCGAGGAAATATTTTTACAACAAAAGAACGAGACGCAGACGGAAATATCGTTCAAAAAGATAGTTTGGGACGAATCATATATCGAAATGTTACTGACGAGGAATCGATGAATCGCGACAACTATAAAAAATCAGACAACATCAATTTTATTGACGGCGATGTGCGTTCGAGTATTTTGTTAGCGGGAGGCGATTCTTGGGTCGATCCTGCGGAAAAAGCGGGTTCTGACCGAATGTATCGACAGGGGAAAAATGGAAAAGGTATGACTTCAATGGTTACCGACCACTCAAGAGTTTACAAAGGTGGTTCTTGGCGCGACCGTGCTTATTGGTTGGTTCCAGGAACACGCAGATTTTTAGATGAGAAAAAATCCACTGACGACCTTGGTTTTCGATGTGCAATGACGCGCGTTGGTAGTCCGGGCGGAAATAAATAGTTTTTTAGGTTTCCATAGTTTTTATTTTTACTCTTTCTCTTGCGAGAAAGAGTTTTTTTTTCAAAAAATACAAATATTTTTTTTGAAATATTTTTTTTGAAATATTTTTTTTTGATAAAAAGCACTTTTCTCAAAAGAATTTCTTATTTTTGGCAGCAATATTTCTGTGAATTTTCCTAAAATAAATCCTATGAAACTCGATTCTTTACAACTTATTTACGAAAGTAAAAATTCCATAGTTTATCATTACTCCGACAATGAGTATGGTTTTCCTTTGGCAATCAAGGTGTTACGTACTGATTATCCCACTGTTCAGCAGGTAGAGATGTTCAAAAATGAGTATAAACTTCTCAAGAATTTGAATATTTCGAATGTTTCAGAAGTGGTAAATTATGAGAAATTTGTTTGCCCGCAACTTGAGGGTCATGGCAAACCGTCGATTTTTTTCAAATTTATTTCGGGAAAATCCATTCGTCAACATTTTTCGCAGCAACATAATTTGCTTTCTTTTCTCAAATTTGCGATAAAAATTTCAAATACCTTAGGAAAAATTCACCAAAAAAACATCATTCACCGAGATATTAACTCGGCAAATATCATTATTGACGACAAAGAAGAGATTTTTATTATCGATTTTGGAATTGCAACAAGAACCAATCTCAAGACGCAGCATCTCGGTAATCCTGAAACTTTGCAGGGTACAATTAATTATATTTCTCCCGAACAAACGGGGCGAATGAATCGAATTGTTGATTATCGGACAGATTTATATTCTTTAGGAGTGACTTTTTATGAAATGTTGACGGGAAAAGTGCCTTTCGAGAGCAGCGATCCGCTTGAGTTAGTTCATTTTCATATTGCGAAGCCGCCGATTCCTCCGAGCGAGGTTAATTCCGAGGTGCCTGATATTATTTCGAAAATTGTGTTAAAATTGCTTTCGAAAAATGCAGAAGACCGTTATCAGTCAGCCTTTGGTCTTCAATATGATTTGGAGAAATGTCTCAATGAAGTGCAACAAAATCAAGATGTTAAGTGTTTAAAAAATTTTCATTTTGAACTTTCGCAAAACGATGTGAGTACGAAGTTTCAAATTCCGCAAAAACTTTATGGAAGAAATGTGGAAATAGAAATTTTAATGAAAGCGTTTGAGGAAGTTAGCGTTTATAATAACCATATAGGTACTCGATTACTTTTAATTTCGGGTTATTCAGGCACGGGGAAATCTGCGTTAGTAAATGAAATTCACCGTCCCATAACGCAAAAAAGAGGTTATTTTTTGAGCGGGAAATTTGATTTATATCAGCGAAATGTTCCGTATTTTGCTATTATTCAAGCACTTACGCAATTTGCAGGTCTTTTGTTAACTGAAAGAGAGGAGATTTTAAAAAATTGGAAAAAACGGATTTTGCAGGCGGTCGGCAATGTAGGAAAAGTTTTGACCGATTTAATTCCTACGATGGAGTTAATTATCGAAAAACAGCCTTCGTTGCCAGATGTTGAGGGCAAGGAGGGTCAGAATCGTTTTAATTTTGTAATGCGAAATTTTATAAAAGTTGTCGCAACGAAGGAGCATCCGTTGGTTTTGTTTATTGATGATTTGCAGTGGGCAGATTCGTCTTCGTTAGATTTTATTTTGAATCTTTTGACGGACAAGGAGTTGAAATATTTGTTGTTTATTGGTGCTTATCGCAGCAACGAAGTTAGTGAGAATCACCCTCTTACGCAAGTTTTAGATTCTATTGAGCGTGAAAAAATTCCGATTCAATTTATCAAATTGCAGAATCTGAAATATGAATATGTTGAACAACTGACTGCAGACACTTTGCATTCGGCAAAAGGTTACAAAGATTTGTCGCATTTAATTTACAGTAAAACCGATGGAAATGCGTTTTTTGTGTGTCAATTTTTGCAAAATTTATATGAAGAGGGGAAATTAAAAGTCGAAGTTTTTAAGACATTGGACGAGAGGAATAATTCTGTTTTGCAAACTCAGTGGCAGTGGAATTTGCTTGAGATTCAGGAGATGTCTTTTTCCGATAATGTTTTGGAATTGATGTCTCATAAAATAAAAAAATTATCTGTTGAGTCGCAAAAAGTTTTGGGTTTCGCTGCGTGTATTGGGAATGAATTTTTGTTAAAAGATTTGTCAATAATATTTCAAAAGAGTGAGGAGAATACTCTTGAGATTTTAGAAGAGCCTTTGCAAGATGGTTTGATTCAGATGTTTAGCAAAAAATCGTATGACGGAGCAAGCGAATTTTTTTCGTACAAATTTGCCCATGATAGAATTCATCAGGCAATTTATACGTTGATTCCTGATTTAGAAAAAAAAGATGTTCATTTGCGAATTGGTCGTTTGTTGTTTGAGCATATTCCGCAAAATAAACAGGAGGAGCGTATTTTTGATATTGTAAATCAGTGGAATTCGGGGAAAGAGTTAATCGTAGATTCGGAGGAGCGTTTTCAACATGCTGCGTTGAATTGGTTGGCTGCTTCTCGTTCCAAGTCGTCGGGAGCGTATAAATCTGCGTTAAATTATTTTCAAATAGGTTTGACTTCAATGTTGATGTTAGATTCTGATGTTGAAAGAATTTGGGAAAATTTTTACGAAAATTTATTGAGTTTTTATGAGGGCATTGCTGAGACTTCGTATTTGTCGGGAGATTTTTCTCTTTGCGATGAGAGTGTTGAGGTTGTTGTTGTTCGAGGGAAGAATATTTTAGATAAAATCAAGGCTTATGAAGCGAAGTTGTTGTCGCTCAGTGCGCAGCAAAAATTTTTAGAATTGATTCGTTTGGGTCAAAAAGTTTTGAAAATGTTAGATTCTCCGTTGCCCGATAATCCTTCGAAGTTGACCGTTGCAATTGGTTTGTTGAAAACAATTTTTAAAATGGGTTTGAGGAAGCCTGAGGAAGTTTTGAGTTATCCGATAATGCGAGACCGTAGAGCATTGGCAATCAACAAGATAGCGAATATTATCGGTTCGCCTTCGTATATAACGATGCCAAATTTGTATCCTTTGGTTTCGTTTAAAGCGATGTCCTTGTACAAAAAATACGGACTTTCTCCCGATGCACCTGCGATTTTCGCCACTTATGCGTTAATAATTTCGATGATTTTGGGCAGAATTGACCGCGGCTATCGTTATGCGTTGATGGTTACGAAACTTATAGACAAACTTTCTGACAAGAAATATAAGTCAACAGCGATTTTGATGACAAATGATTTTGTTATTCATTGGAAAGAGCCGCTGAGGGCAACATTTTCTGCTTTGAAAGAGGGTTATAAGTCGGGTTTAGAGGTTGGGAATTACGTTTTTGCGTCTTGGTGTTCGTTTGTTTATTGTTTTCACAGATTTTTGGCAGGTGTGAATCTTGATGTTGTTGAGCGGGAAATGAGTGCGTCCAATGTTTCTATTTCTCAACTCAAGGAGGAGAGTATTTTGTTTTTGGGGCAATTATTTCATCAGGCAGTTTTAAATATTTTAGGGAAAAATTCGAATCCTTTGTTGTTGGTCGGCGATGCGTATAATGAAAATGAGAAATTTTCCGTTCATCAGAAGGCAAATGATATGAACGCAATGTTTAATTTTTATTTTCTAAAATCGTATTTGGCATTTTTTATGCAGGAATATGAAGAGTCGTTAAAATATAATTTGCTTGCGAAGAAATATGAGTCTGTTGCAAATGGTGCGTTTAATTTTCCGACACATATTTATCTCGGTGCGTTGATTCGTTCTTCGTTATATTTTTCGAAATCGAAAAAAGATCAGTCAAAATTTTATTCGGAGATAAAAAAAGCGTTAAAAATGTTGGAGAAATGGTCGAAGTATTGTCCTGCGAATCATTTGCATCGCGTTTATTTGGTTCAGGCAGAATTGCATCGCATTGAAAAACAAGAGATTGCGTCAGCAACTTATAATCGCGCGATTGATTTAGCCCATGAAAATGATTTCTCGAATGACGAGGCAATTGCTTACGAATTTAAGGCACGTTATCATTTGGAAAATAATCAGCGGCGTTTGGCAAATTATAATATGGAAAATGCGTATCGCGTTTATTTGCATTGGGGCAATTCTGTGAAGGCAAAGTTAATAGAATCTGAGCATCCAGAGTTTCTTTCTGAAGAGAAGATTACAACGCAAAATACTCTTTCAACAACCATAACGACAATGGGCGGTTATGCTTCGCTTGATATGGGCAGTATTGTTAAAGCTTCGCAAACGTTGGCGGGTGAGATAGTTTTAAGTAGGTTGCTGAAAAAAATGATGCAAATTGTTATTGAAAATGCAGGTGCTCAGAAGGGTTTTCTGATTTTGAACAAAGACGGTCATTGGTACGTTGAGGCAGAAACTAATATTGAAGTCGAAGAGATGAAAATTTTGCAGTCAATTCCTGTGAATAAAACTCTTCGCAAAGACCAGCCGCTTGGTGTTTCTGAAACAGTTGTGAATTATGTGATTCGAAGTCAGGAGAATGTTGTTTTAGGTGAAGCATTTCGCACAGAAAGATTTGCAAACGATGAACATATTTACGAGCAGCAAGTGAAAGCACTTTTGTGTATGCCGTTGATAAATCAAGGGAAGATGTCGGGGATTTTGTATTTGGAAAATAATTTAACGACCAATGCTTTTACTCCGAAACGTATTGAAGTGTTGAAGATTTTATCCACTCAAATGGCTGTTTCCATTGAAAATGCGTTGCTTTACGAGAATTTGGAGGCAAAAGTTAAGGAACGAACGGTAGAGATTTTGAAGCAAAAAGAAGTTATTGAAGAGAAAAATCATCAAATAACTGCGAGCATCAATTATGCGAGTCGTATTCAAAACGCACTTTTACCCAATAAAGAGATGATTCATCTGTCGGCGAAGGAATTTTTTGTGTTGTATTTGCCGAAGCAAATTGTTAGCGGCGATTTTTATTGGTTCAAAAAAATTCGTCAATATATTGTTCTCTCGGTTGCGGACTGCACGGGTCACGGTGTTCCCGGAGCATTTATGTCAATGCTGGGAATTGCGTTTTTGAATGAGATAATTCGTCGCGCAGACGTAACACAGTCGAATCAGGCTTTGAACGAGTTGAGAAATTATATAAAAAATGTGTTGCAACAGACAGGGAAAAAGGACGAGGCACGAGACGGAATGGATATTGCGTTTTGCATTATTGACACCGAGACACGAGAACTTCAATTTGCAGGGGCAAATAATCCGTTGATAATTGTTAATCGCAAAGAGAGATTTTTAAACGCAGAAATGCCGATAAAAATGGAAAGCGGTGAGTTGGGTTTATACGAAATTGCAGGCGATAAAATGCCTGTCGGAATTCATCGAAATGACACGGAATCGTTTAATAATCACGTAATTAAGTTAGAGGAGAACGACCAAATTTATCTGTTTTCAGATGGTTATGAAGACCAATTCGGCGGCGAATTTGGAAGAAAGTTATTATCAAAAACGTTAAAAATGTTTTTATTGGAAAACTCAATTTATTCAATGGCTGAACAAAGAGAAAGATTGTACAGAAATTTTCTTGAATGGAAAGGCACAAAATACGAACAACTTGACGACATAACCGTTCTCGGAATGAAAATTTTTTAATTAATTTTTTTCGAAATATTTTTGAGAAAATATTTGTTTATTTGAAAATAATATTTTACTTTTGCACTTGTAAACTAAAAAATCTTTTTATGCATCAAATTTAGGTTACTTGACTGTGTTGGGTGTGGTGCTTGCGAGACAGAATGTCCTGTGGAGTTGTATTATTTAGATAGTGCAACGGGAAAATCAACTTACAAAATCGCTGATGATGCGAATTGTGTTCATTGTGAATCTTGCGTTGGTACTTGTCTTATTTCAGCAATATCAAAAGTTTAGGATTGTTGCAGGTAAATTTTTTCTGAAAAATGTTTTTTTATTTTAAAAATATTTTTATCTTTGTCCCGTTTTTCAAAGAGTTAAATTTCTAAAAAATTATGGCATATTTTATTACAAAAGCATGCATCAATTGTGGTGCTTGCGAGACAGAATGTCCTGTTAGTTGTATTTCTCCTGCCTCAGACGCTTATGTTATTGATGGAGGCGTTTGCATAGATTGTGGTGCTTGTGCGAATGTTTGTCCCGTGGATGCACCTGTGCAACAGTAGAAAAATCAAAAAAACTTATTCCGTTTGTGAATAAGTTTTTTCATTTTTTTCTGAAAATTTTATCAATATTAAAAAATATATTTTTATCTTTGCCCCGTTATTTCATTCATTAATTTTTTTACATCATGGCATACAAAATTGATCCAGATTTATGCACAGCTTGCGGTGCTTGCAAAGATGAATGCCCCGTTGACGCAATTAAAGAAGGTGCAGTTTATACTATTGACGCAAGTTTATGTTCTGACTGCGGTGCTTGTGCAGATAATTGTCCCGTAGAGGCAATTAATCCTGGAAAATAATTACGATTTTTTTCGTTTCGAAACTCGTTCTTGCAAAGAACGAGTTTTTTTATTTATTTTTGTGCGAATAAAATTTTGTAAAAAGAAAAAATTTTTTATCTTTGCACAAAATATTGAAAAAATTATTTTTTTAAATTTTTGAGTATGCAACAATTATTGTTATTAGGTGATGAGGCAATTGCTCAGGGTGCAATAGACGCAGGTTTGTCGGGGATTTATGCGTACCCTGGAACTCCTTCAACGGAGATTATGGAATATGTTCAACATAACGAAGTTGCTTTGTCTCGAAAAATTCATTCAAAATGGTCGGCTAACGAGAAGACGGCAATGGAATCGGCTATCGGAATGAGTTACGCAGGAAAACGTGCTATCGTTTGTATGAAACACGTTGGACTAAATGTTGCCGCAGATGGTTTTGTTAATGCAGCAGTCACAGGTGCAAATGGAGGATTAATCGTTGTCGCAGCCGATGACCCTTCGATGCACTCGTCGCAAAATGAGCAGGATTCTCGTTTTTACGGGAAATTTGCTATGATTCCTATTTTTGAACCCGCCAATCAGCAGGAAGCCTACGAAATGACTTATAATGGTTTCAAATTTTCCGAGAAATACGGTTTTCCCATTTTATTACGTTTAACTACTCGATTAGCACACTCGCGCGCGGGAGTCGGGCAGAGAACTTTGCAAAATGAGAATACTCTTGCTCTTCCACAAGATAAACGTCAATTCGTTTTACTTCCCTCGATTGCTCGCAAACGTTTTAAAACTTTACTTGAGACTCAAGCAAAATTTGAAGAGGAGTCAGAAAATTCTCCTTACAACGAATATTTTGATGCGAAAGATAAAAGTCTCGGAATAATCGCTTGCGGAATCGCTTACAATTACTTAATGGAGAATTTTCCTAACGGTTGTCCTTATCCTGTGTTAAAAATCGGTCAACATCCGCTTCCTCGCAAAAAAATTGAACGTTTAGCAAATGAATGCAAAGAAATTCTTGTTCTTGAGGATGGTTTTCCATTTGTTGAGGAACAATTAAAGGGGTTCTTCGAAAAATTTAAAATCAAAGGAAGATTAGACGGAACACTCTCAAGAGACGGCGAATTAAACCCCAATAAGGTTGCTGTTGCCTTAGGATTCGTTCAAGTACTCGGTAAACCAATTCCTGAAGTCGTTCAAGGCAGACCACCAATGTTTTGTGCAGGCTGCGGACACATTGACGTTTACAACGCACTCAAAGAGACTCTCAAGGAATACGGAGACGGACATGTCTTTTCAGACATTGGTTGTTATACTTTGGGAGCATTACCTCCTTTCGAAGTGGTAAACTCTTGCGTAGATATGGGTGCTTCAATAACAATGGCGAAGGGTGCCGCTGACGCAGGACTTCATCCTGCAGTGGCTGTCATCGGAGACTCAACATTCATACATTCAGGAATAACAGGACTCTTAGACACAGTTATTGAGAAAACCTCCATCACCGTCATCATCTCTGACAATTCAACAACAGGAATGACAGGGGGACAAGATTCGCACGCAGTTGGTCGCTTGGTCGATATTTGCAAAGGATTAGGTGTCGAACCAGAACATATTCGCACTATTGTTCCGTTGAAAAAAAATCACGAGGAAATGGTTCGCATTATGAAAGAGGAATTTGAGTACAAAGGTGTTTCGGTCATTATTCCTCAACGCGAATGTATTCAAACCGCAGGCAGAAAAGCACGCGAAAAGTCAAAAAAAGATTAACTTTGAAAAATTTTTTCGTATGAAACTTGATATTATTTTAGCAGGTGTTGGCGGACAAGGAATCATTTCTATTGCCTCCGTCATTGGCAGTGCCGCTTTGAAAAACAATTTATTTCTCAAACAATCCGAAGTACACGGAATGAGCCAACGAGGCGGCGATGTGCAGTCGCATCTCCGTATTTCGAACCAATTAATTTATTCTGATTTAATTCCTCAAGGTGCGGCAGACTTGATCTTGTCTATTGAACCGATGGAATCACTTCGATATTTGCCCTATCTCTCGCAAACGGGTTGGTTGGTTACGAACACTGAACCATATAAAAATATCCAAAATTATCCCGAAATGGAAGCAATTTTGAAGGAAATTGAGTCGCAACCGAGACATTTGTCGTTGAACGCTGACGAAATGGCAAAATCTATCAATGCGTTAAAATCGATGAACATCGTAATGTTAGGTGCAGCCTCGTTGTATATTCCAATTTCTTATGAATCCTTAGAAGACGGAATTCGAGATATTTTTGGGAAAAAAGGTTCAGATATTGTAAATATGAATTTGCAAGCAATGAAATTGGGCAGAGATTTCGCAGAAAAATCTAAAAAATAAATTTTCTCTGTGAAAAATCTAAAAAGTAGTCTCAAAAAGACTACTTTTTTCGTTGAAAAATAAAAAAATGATTAATTTTGCTGCAAAACTTTTTTACAAAAAAATTTTATGCACATTCGTTGTACAAAATGTCAAGCGGCAGTTTGGGTTGAAAAAGATAAACTGAATCCTGACAAAGAAATCGAAATCGCAAAATGCCCTGTTTGTAACACAACATTAAATTTTAAAAATCCAATTTTTAATTTCACTATTCCGCCGCAGTCTGCTGAAAAATTGGTTTTTAAACTCATTGAAAATCAAACGAAAAAGGAATATTTGTTGAAAATCGGGAAAAATATCATTGGACGAAATGCCGATATTTCCATCGAAAACGGCGATAAGTTTATTGGTCGAAAACATTGTCTCATTGAAGTTTTGAATAATAAAGGCATTTTTCAATGTATTATTTCCGATGACGGCAGTATTTCTGACGATAATTTGCCAAGCAAAAACGGCACTTTTATCAATAACTCGCAAAATAGAATCTCGAAATTTGACAAAATTGTCCTGCAAAACGGCAATACAATTAAAATTGGTCATACTCTTCTCACTTTTCTTGCCCAATGAAAATTGTTTTTGAAACACCTGTTTTTCTTTGCGAAAAAGGAAAAAGAGAAAATAACGAAGATTATATTTTGCAAAATCTTGATAATCAATTGTTTATCGTTTGCGATGGAGTCGGAGGAAGTAACAAAGGCGAAGTCGCAAGCAAAGTGGCAAGCGAAAAATTTGCAGAATATTACGATTTTCACAAAAAAGAAGGTTTTAACAACGAAAAATGGTTAAATGCTTTCGAATTTGTGCAACAATTTTTCGATCATTTTATTGAACTAAATCCCGAAAACAAAGGAATGGCAACAACTGTGGTTTTGTTAAACGTTGATAATCAAGGAATTACAATTTTACATTGCGGCGATAGTCGTTGTTATCACCTTCGCAACAACGAAATCATTTGGCAAACTCAAGACCACACAATGCTCAATGATTTAGTTCGGTTTAATGTTATCTCGAAGGAAGAAGCGATGCTTTCTCCCAAAAATAACCAACTCTCGCGCGCCATTCAGGGAAATAAAGTGCGAAGGACTAAACCTGACATCGAAAATCGCACCGATTTGCAGGAACAAGATTATTTTTTGCTTTGCACAGATGGAATTTTCTCTGCCATATCAGATAAACAATTAACGGAAATAATTTGTAACGAAAATTCTTTGCAGGAAAAAATTGCACAAATACAACAACTTTGCACAGAACATTCTAAAGATAATTTTTCCTGTTTTTTGTTAAAAATCGTTAAAATTTCTAAATACATCAGTATTTGGGGAAATTTGTTCAACAATTTTAAATGAACATTTTTTATGAAAAAAATAACATTAGGCAAACTTCCTGAAAATAATTTGGTGATATTAGGCGAACAAATTAGCCGAAACCATTGCAGTATTGAGGAAATCGAGACAGGAATTTTTCTTATCAAAGATACAAGCACCCACGGCACCTTTGTAAATCACCGACAAATCAAGCAAACTACGTTTTCTAAGACAGACACACTGAGTCTGGGAAATGTAAATATTGACACCGAATTAATTTTTCAGATACTTGAAAAAACAGAAATCCCAATCGGAATTAAATATGACGAATTGAAGCAACAATTTGCCATCTCGCAACAATTCCTGAAATTAAAAGAAGTTTATGACAATTTTTTGAAGGAAAAACGAAAAATCTCGCGAAAAGGTATTTTTTTGAAAGCAATTTTGAGAGGAGGATTAGGAATGATTCCTATTGTGGGCAGTGGAATCGCAGAATTGACAGGCGGAGTATTAAACGTCAACGAAAAACTCAACGAATTAAACGAAAAATTTAAAAAAGAGTACATCTGTCCGTGCTGTTTTCGTTTTTTGGGTTTTGAACCTTTCGAAAATTTGGAGAAACAAAAAACCTGCTTTTATTGCAAAAAAAAATGGATTCTGTAAAACAACTAATAAACAAAAGCGTTGCCATCTTTCTCAAAACTTGGCAACGCTAAATCTAGAGTTGGGGTTACAACCAATGTTTTATACGATTTTTAACCCACGATTTTAATCGTGGGAATTGCGAAAAAAAAAACTTCCGCTCAAAGCGAAAGTTTTTTTTGCTTGGTGCTACGCACCAATACAAAAATAAACAACATAAAACTTACTCCACACCCCACAGTTTTA
>DYQK01000206.1 GCA_020719385.1 Rikenella microfusus
ATTTGTTTTTGTTTAATTCCAAAAATCCAATAAGTTTTTAATAGCTTCTTTAAATAATTGCGGAGCTTTTACTCCTAAAACTAATTGTCCATTTTCATTCAGTAAAAAGCCAATTTCTATTTCAATTATTTTTTCTTCTTTGCTACCGTACAAAACAACCGTTCGTAAAATTTTGAATTTTGGATAATGTTTTAAAATATAATTATTTTCAATGTAGTCGTAATTTCCAAGTTCAGCAATTCCATTTTTCCGGAATGCATATTTTTTGCCTTCAATATTAATCACTTCACTTCTACCAAAGTCAATTAAGATAAGGTCTGGAATATGTACAATTTGATTTTTGTCTCCACTTTTATATTTTTCTCTGTCTTTGTATTTTTCAAGTGGAATTGGCTCGCCTTTGAGTGGGATAAAATAACCTTTTTCGCAACCTGCGTGGTTTTCAAAGATTGAATAACCTTGTGTGAAGTTTTCGACAACTAAATGGATAAAAATTGTTCCTAATTTTTCGCCGTCTGTATCGTATTTCCAATAATTAAGGTTCATTTCGGCTTTTGGTACTTTTAAATCTTGAAGCGAAATACTTAATTTATTTGCAATTTGTATGAATTTATTTGTTTTGCCAACGTTTTTTTGTTCAAGTCCGTGTTGAGTAATTTCAAGTTTATTTTCCCATCCTAATTGGCGTATTACTGCACAAATAATACTCAAAGCACCAATATTTGGGTCGTGAGAAAGTCCACCACTTTTAAAAAGCCTGCCCGAAACTTCAATTTTAGTCGAAGTTTTTGTTATCAGAATTGGCACATTTCCAGTTGGTGCTTTACGCATTTCATTTTTAAGGTCAATAACTTCTTTTATTGTTTTGAATGGTTTGAATATTTTGGCATCTAATTTTTTACCTAAAATCTCAACTCCCAATGTTAAAAGTAGTCTTGTTCCAAAAATGTATGTTGATGTTGGCTTTATTTTTTGCTCAATTTGCAAGTTGTAAAGCATTATTTTCTTTACATTTGGATAGTAACTTTGAATAAAAACAAACTTTGAACAACGCTGATAAACTCCTGTATTACGGCTTTCTTTATCATCTGTTTTTGTTTCTTCAATAGCGTAAATTGGTTCGTCTTTTAGTGTTGGTTCGTTCTTTTGGTAAAAGATTAAAAAGTCTGTAAAACTTGAATTGCCCGAAATTGTTTTAACATAAACTTTGTCAACTTTATTGCAACGAAAACCTGTAACTTCATAAGTAAATGTAAATTTATTTTCGTCCAAGATTGGAAAAATACGAATAGTATCAACAAAAACGGCAAATCCGTAATCTTTTGCAAATTTCTGAAAAATTGTTTGTAAAACTTCCTTTTTAGGTCGTTCTTCCGTTAAAAACCAAAGATTTTCACTCATGCCTTTGTAATATATAAAGTTGTTCGTTTATAAATTTTTTGGTACTACTTTCTCCGTTGCTATTGCTTTTGAAACGTAAATATTCAAACTCTACTAATTCAACTTTTCCATATTTTTCTAACGTGGAAATTATATTCTCTTGTTTCATAATTCCCTCTGTATTATAACTCAAAATTAAAGTTTTAAATTTTCCAAATTCTGCAATTTTATTGAGTTCTTGTATAGCTGTTATTGCATTACAAAATTTTGATTTTTGATTTTGATAATCTCTTAAACCTCCAACTCCTTTAATTATTGGATTGTCATATTTTGCAATAGTTTCTAATAAATGATAATTTGGGGCATATTGTCTTTGATTATATGGTGGGTCAAGATAAAAAACATCTGCCACAACTTGGTTTAATAATTCTGTTGAATTTTCATTGTAAGCGAAATTATTTTTGTTATTTACAACAAATTCAATTGGTCGCAAAATCATTTTTTTTACAGCTCTTGGGTCCCATTTTTTTTGAAAAGCAGCATAAACACCTGAAATATTGGCGTAAAAAGGAACAGTTTCAATTAAACAAGCCAATAAAACAAAATATTCATTTTCAGTTATTAAGTTTTCTGTTTTCCAAAGTTCAATTTTTTGTCTAATTGCATCAATTATTTTTCCGTTTTCGTCTGAATAATACATTCGTGGAATTTCTAATTCAGAAGTACCAAATGGTGTATAATTTTGAGAAATAAAACCATTGACAGGTTCAATTTGATTTAAATATTCTACGACAATATGTAACGGCGAAGCAAAAAACGAAGTGCTTTGAAAATTAATTTTATTTAGTACATTTTCAAAATTTAATTCTTGATTATTTGAAATATATGCTTTTTGTAAAACATAAGAAAAATACATTAAATCAGATGAGAATATTTGATAATCTAATTTTTTAAAAAACTTACTTACGCTCGTTGTTCCTGCAAAAAAATCAAAAAGTGAATTGCCTTTAACATTTTTTGATTGCATTACTTGATATATTTTGTCAAGTAAATTTTCTTTATTCCCAATATACCTCATAAATGCTAAAAATTAAAATCATCAAAAAGAGTTTTTTCTTTTTGTGGCTTTTGAGGTTCATAATTTGTTATAAGCACTTCAATACTAGCGTTTTTATCTCGGTCTAATGTTTGATAGTTAGAATTTGAATAATGAAAATCAATGAAATTGATTTGATAATTAGTGTTATTAGCAACCCAAGATTTTAAAATATCATTTGATTTTCCTTTATGCTCTAAAACGTTAGAAAGAGCAAATTTTATATTTTTTTTATCTAAATTATCAAGTGTTTTTAAAAGTTGTTTTTCTTCCTTTTGTGTCCAACCTTTAAACCCTCTTTTTCCATCATTATACGTTCCTGTAGTAATCAAATATGGCGGGTCGCAATAAACAAAATCATTTTGCGATAAAAAAGAAAAATCAAAATCATTAAAACAAACATTGGAGAAATTAATGTTTGTTTCTTTTAGTCTGATGATAAATTTTTCTAAATTTTGTTTCATAGAAGCATTAAAACTACTTCTTTCTCTACCGAATGGATTGTTAAATTCGTGGTTATTATTGAAACGAATTTGATGATTAAAAGAGTATGCAATAAGAACAAATAAATCTAACGGTTTTTTTTGTTTATTATAATGCTCTCTCATTTTCTTAAATCCTTCTTCGTTTGTTAAAGAAAGTTCAAATTCTTTTATTTTGTTTTCAATATGTGTAATTGTAGTATCGAGGTCAATTTCTTGAAATGTTTTATACATTTC
>DYQK01000207.1 GCA_020719385.1 Rikenella microfusus
AAAACCTATTATTAGGTAACAATCCCTGAAATTTTAATCACTCACTCAAAAATTTGTGTTTATGAAACGTGTTTCAAGCATTTTATTTTTATTTATTCTTGGTTTCGCTGCCATTTTTGTTTCTTGCAGCAAAAGCGATGACGATTCGTCTTCTGATTCTTCTACAGTTTTAGGAAAAATTGATGCGGATTTTTCTGTCAAAGAGACAGAAATTTTGACAAAAGAAAATCTTGTCGGCAATATGATTTGCGATGCTTACAAAGCCTACGCAGTTAGCAAAGGTCAACAAGTGGATTTGGCGCTGAGCAACGGAGGCGCATTGCGTTGTGCCGCCAAACGTCCTGATTCTTTGTACAAAGCAGGAAATTTCACCGAAAATATGTTAAAAGAACTTTTGGCTTTCGATATGACTTTGAAAGTTGTCGAGATGACAGGGAAAGAGTTAATTTCAACATTGGAGCGTGGTGTTTCTGAATTGCCCAAAAGAGCGTATTGGTTTGTGAATGTTTCGAAAGAAGTGAAAGTTGTAGTGAATATCAATAAACCTGCCCAAATTGTTGACAACACAAACAAGACAATTACTTCTGAAGGTCAGCGAATTGTGTCTTTGAAAATCAATAACGTTCCTGTTGATTCTGCGAAGGTTTACAAAGTTGCCATTCACAATTACATTGCTGATGGAGGCGATAATTTCATTGCGTTTTTGAAAATTCCAGCGACGAAGAAAGTTGATTTAGGTGATTATCGTGAGTCAATGCGTTTTTATTTGAAATCAGCCGCTTCAATTAAACCAGTTATTGAGCAGCGAATAACCATCAACAATTAAAATGGGGTTAAAAAATAGCACACAAAAAAAAACCGTGTGCTATTTTTGTATTTTAATTTTATAAAAAAGAGAATAAATGAAAAAATATATAATTTTTGTTTTATTTTTTTCTATTTGTGCGGGAAATTTTGCACAGCCAGACTCAACAAAACGCGATACGACAAAGAAAATCGATATTTTTGAACTTTCTTTGGAGGAGTTGATGAAAGTTGAGGTGATTACTTCTACGAAAAAATCACAAAAAATTAGCGAGGCACCGTCAATTATTAGTGCGATAACGCGCGAGGAATTGTTGAAAATTGGGGCAACAACGTTAATTGATGCGTTGCGTTATGTTCCAGGAATCGAAGTTTCGATGGATATAAATGGTTTTTATAGAGTTGCAATTCGTGGTTTTCGCAAAGATGGGAATATTCTCGTTTTGATGGATGGTTTTCCTGTAAACGAATTTTATGATGGGAAATCGATTTATGATTTTCCGATAGATTTTATTAGTAAAGTGGAAGTGATTCGTGGTCCGGGGTCTGCGTTGTTTGGGACAAATGCTGTTGTCGGGATTATAAATATTTTAACTACAAAAAATATTCGCAGTATTTCTGTTCAAGCAGGCACTTGTAATTCGTATTCGGGCAATGTTCAGTTTTCAGACAAAATTAAAGATGTTAAATATTCTCTTTGCGGCGGTTATTCCTCGACGAAGGGTGCGAATGTTAATCCGTATAGTGATTCTCAGGATGGTAAAACGAATCGTTGGCTCAATGATGCGTATTTGCAAACTTCTCTTACTTGGGACAAGTTAGATTTTCGGATTTGGGGAATGTACAGAAATCAAGGACCTTGGACGGGACCGCTTTATGAACCTGCTCCCGATTCGGATTTTAAAAACACACAAATTCAGGCAAATTTGTCGTATAAAATCGGTAATGATAAAATTTCCGTTATTCCCAAAATTTATTATCAATATATTCTCCACGATTATCTGATTCAAGAACATTTCGACGGTTACAAAGGTGCAAGAGAAATATTCACCGATGGAGCATTGGTAAAAGAAAATTACGCAACTCTCAAATCGGGACAAGAATTGCAAATTGACTATGTGCCGTCAAATAATTTTAATCTTATCGGCGGAATTGTGTACGAAAATTTGCATTTGGCAAGTTATGATTTACAGAGAAATTATAGAATCGCAACCAACGAATACAAAGGCGAATTTGGAAATTATGATTCTGTCAAGTTAAATCAAAAAGACAAAGAACGCACAATTTTTGCAACTTATTTGCAGACTCAATATCGTTGGCAGTGGAAATTGATTTTAGTTTTGGGATTTCGCTTCGATATATATAGCGATTTTGGAAATTCTTTCAACCCGCGCGTTGGTTTTGTCTACAAACTTACGCGAAAATTAAATCTCAAAGCACTTTATGGGCAAGCCTTTCGCGCTCCAACATTCAAAGAATTGTATGACAAAACAAGTTACAACAACGTTGACGGCGTTGTCGGTGTAGATTCGTTAAAACCTGAAATTATTCGTTCCGCAGAACTCGGACTCGAATATCAACATCGAATATTTTTCATTCGGGCAAATGTATTTTACAATTCAAACAGCAATATTATTGATATTTGGGATGAGGCAAGAGATGGAACGGTGGGACAATTTCAAAATATCGGGCAAATTACTTCTTTCGGAGGAGAGGCAGAAATTGGTTTTGCCATCGCAAAACGAATGAATTTTTCGACTAATGTTGCGTATTTTCACAAAGAATTTGATTATAACACAGACAAAATTTTCGAGTTGCAAGACCAAACAATGCACGACAGAGGCAGTCAGATAATGAAAAATTCCCCCAATTTGCGAATTAACTCAACTCTGAGCGTCTCTTTTTATAAATTTAACATTTTTGCAGGTGTAAATTATGGAAGTGAAACTTTTTCTAACGAAAGAGGACAAACAGAATTACAATATTATGCCGAAATTCCTGCTTATTTGCAGACAAATTTTAGTGTAACTTACATTCCATTTCCTGCTTTTGCGATAAAAATTTGTGGAGTAAATATTGGTGAAAAATTCTCTGACCCCAGCGAATCTTCATACATTGGGAAATTTGGAATCAAAGGAATGCGACAACCAAGCAGTTTATTTCTCGCATCTGTGAGCTATAAATTTTAAATTTTTCCCATTTCCTCCAAAATCTCGACAGTTTTTACTGAAACGATGCAGATTTTTTTCAAAAGTTCAATAATTTTCGTTTTAAAATCAGAAAATTTGTAATTGTCAAACATTTCGGACAATGTTTCGTCAGAAATGTTTTTCTCTTTGTATTCCGAAAGAATCCATT
>DYQK01000087.1 GCA_020719385.1 Rikenella microfusus
GCGTTTCATAAATTTTTTTTGCAAAATTAATAAAATTTTTCGAGAAAAAGAAAATTTATATAGATTTTTTTTATTATAAATCATATTTTATAAAAAAATGCCATCACTCAAAACAATGGCATTTTTAAATTTTATTTTATTCGTACAAAGTTATCTCGATTCTACGATTTTCTCTTGCTTTCCAATCTTTGTCTTCGACTTCCCACAAAGGAAATTCCATTCCGCAAGCCCGAATCGAAATTTGTTTCTCGCGAACACCTTCATTTATCAGGTAACGTTTCACTTCTTCTGCTCTTTCTTGCGAAAGTTTTTTGCAATAATTTCTATTTCCGATCTTATCTGTGTGACCGTAAATAATTATTTCTGCGTTATTTTTCTTTTTCAAATATTCCGCATACTTTTTTAACGCAATTTTGTATTGCTCTTCTAATTCTGATTTGTTAAAATTGAAAAACGCAACCGCTTGCGGCACACCAACTAAACTTTTCCCAACAACTGTCGTGTCATTCCAATAAGTTTTCTCTTTCGAAAAACTTGATTCGTCAATAGTAAACTTTTCTCCGATTTGTAAATCAGTTTTTGTCGAAGAAATTCCACCCACACGATTTCGATAATTTAATTTTATTGAGTGTTTGCCCTCAAAAACCAACGGTTTAAAAGTCAAAACGTAATATTGATTCAAAATGACAGGAATTTCTTTGTAGACTTGTCGAATATCGTCTGTTGTCTGAATTTGATAATAATTTCCATCGCAATATTCTGATAATTGCTGCAAAATCGGAGCATTTACTCCTTCTCCAAAACCAACAATAATTAATTTTGTGCCGTTATTTCTGAAGTGTTGGGCTACTTGCGTTGCCGAGAAGGACAAAGAATCGGCATGAGCGAATGAAGAATTTTCGCCGCCATCGGTGAAGACAACAACAACGCGGTTATTTTCTGTTTTTTTCAAATCTTTCCATCCTTGGTCGATTCCTGCGTAAAGTGCGGTGCAACCGCCAAAATCGGCTAAACCTCTTTTTTTGAAAATCTTTTTTGCGTCTTCGCTTTTTTGTGCCTCGTTGGTTAGAGTTTTGATTCTTGAATCAAATTTCACTATCGAAAGTTTGTCGCTTGGGCGAAGTTGCGAAATAAATTTTTCCACCGCCGTTTCTAACGAATCAATAGTACTTGACATCGAGCCGCTATAATCTAAAACTAACGAAATATCGTAAGAATTTGAAATTTGTTTCTTTTCCTTGCGAAGTTTAAACTTTTCGACAGCAATTTCTTTGTTATTTTTGTCAGTCTGCACAACACTTTCGAGATAAGTTCCAAAACTTTTATTGTTTAAATCTTCAATAAAATTTCCTTGTTCGTCAACGCAAACAAAATAAATCGAAATTGAGTCTGGATATTTTGTTCTGTCAATTGCCAAAATATCAAAATCGATTCTTTTCCCTGCTTTAACATCTTTTTCTTTCACGGAATTTCGAATAAACGCCCGACGTTCAATAACATCAACGGTATAAGTGTATTTTTTGCTTTTGTTTAACCAAAAAATTTCTAACTCATAAGTTGTCGTTTTATTAGGTGTAACCCCAAAACTGCCGCTTTTTCTCAAACTATCTTTGATTCCGACTAACTTTACCCGATTTGCCCCTTTGACATTCCACGATAAAATTGCTTTTTCGCCTTTGATAATCGATATTGGTCCCGAAAAAGAAACTTCAGGCTCGTTGGCGATGACTTTTTTCTCAATAACGATGATAGAATCTTCGTTTTTGCGTTTTGCTTTGAGTTTAAAAGTGGTTGTTTTCTGAATCAAAATGGTTGTGTCGCATTTTGCGGGCAAATTTTTTCCGAAATTTTCGATTTCAAGATGTTGAACTTTCGAGACATTCCATTTTAATTCGATTTTTTCTCCTTCGAAACATTTTTCTGTCGCAAAAAATTCCGAAATTAAGTTTACTTTGATGCAAACGAAGGTTGTGTCGGAGTTAAATTTGCCGTGAGCAATGATTTTATAGATTTTTGTTGTGTCAGGAAGGAAGTCAATGTGGTCTTCGGGCAGAAATTTTCCCTCAAAACCTTCGACAGTTACGTATTGCGTGAAGGCTGTGTTCCAAAATAATTGTGCAGTTTGTCCCCAAATGAGATTTTCTGTTCCCCAACTTTGTTTAATTTCAGGTTTTCCGACCTTGAAAGTTAAAGTTGCGTTGCGTTTGTTCTCTTTTTTCGAGGCAGTTAGTCGATATTCGGCAGAATTTTCTGCCAAAATGGATAAATTTCCTGTTGCGGGCAAATTTTTGTAGACAATATTTTTGTCTTTGAGATTTTTTATCTCAATATTATCTGCACCTTCAACGTTCCAATGCAATTTTATTGAGTCATTTTTCTCGACAAACAAAGTATCTGCAAGAAATTTCACTTTTAATTTTGTTGAAACTTCGTCTTTATTTGCAGAAATTGTTTTACAAGATTCAAAGAAGGCAAGAATAGCAAAGAATAATCCAAGAATTTTCGCTATTTTCCAAAAATTTTGAGTTTTCATAATATTGAAAAAATAAATTTCTATTTAATAAACGCAAAATTTTCGAAATTTATTTTATATTTTCTCAAAAATTTATTTTTTTTATAAAATTTTGTAAATAAAAATTGATTAAAAGTATAATAAAATAGTAAAAATTACGTTTTTTTAATTAAACAGAGTTTCTTTTAGAAAAAAAATTTTTATTAAAAATAAAATAATTTGATATGAAAATTCGTTTTTACTTTAAGGTGAAATGGTTTATTTTTACACTGCTTTTGCTATTTTTTGCAGACTTTTCATTTTCGCAAGTTGTAGATTATTCAGATAGAGCCAAGAAATTGGTACAATTATGTCATTATATTTATTGGATTCCAAATGGGAAAAATAATTTTACGATTTCTATTTTTGGTGAAAATCCCTTCGGGCAAGAGTTAGAAAAAATTTTTTCTAATGAGAAAGTTCTTGAGAAAAATGTAAAAATTCATTACATTTCGCACCCCGAAGAAATAGATGATAGCAATTTGATTTTTATTACGAAAGCAGGTGAAAATCAATTAGTTAGCATTATAAAAGCAGTTAATGGAAAACCGATTTTAATTGTTTCTGATTCGGAAGGTTTGGTGCAGCAAGGCGTTCATATAAGTTTTTATGTTACTTCAAATAAAATTCCTTTTGAGGTGAATTTAGAATCATTGAAAAAAACGGGACTCGGAATGGATGCATTTTTGTTAAATGAAGTAAAAATTGTAAAATCGAAATAAATTTCTCAAAAAATGAAAGCATTACAAAATTTGTCTATCAAAAATAAGGTCATTTCGGTGATATTGTTGGTAAATATTTTTTCCATCGTTATTGGTTTTTCGATAGTGATTTATCAAAGCGTGGAGTCTTTTAAAGAGGAAATGGCAAATAATATTCGTATGAGTTCGCGAGTTATTAGCGAATATGCTCAAATTGCAATTTCTTTCGAAGACAGCATTCGAGCAAAAGATATTTTAAAAGAGTTTTCGACAATTCCAACGGTTGAGTATGCACAGATAAATCATCCTGTGGGGAAATATTTTGCTTCGTATAATCGTCATAATCAATTACATAGCGTTCCGAGGATTGAAAAAAATATTTCTCAACATTTTTTTGATGATAAATTTTTGCACAGTTTCGAATTAATTATCAAAAATAACAAAGAATTGGGCATTTTGTACGTCAAGACGAGTAAAAGTGAGTTGCGCGAGAAGATTAATCATTTTATTTGGAGTATTTTGGGTTTAGTAGTTTTTATTACTGCTCTTGTGTTTTTCTTGGCTCAATTTTTTCAAAAAATTATTTCTAAGCCGATTTTGAAATTAGCGGATGTTACTCAAAAAATTTCTGAAGAAGCCGATTATTCGGTGCGAGTTCAGAAGCAAAATAATGACGAGATAGGCAAATTGTACGACAATTTTAACCATATGCTCATTGAGATTCAGCATCACGAGACGGCGTTGCAGGAGAGTGAGGAGAAATTTAAAAAGATGAGTGAATCCGCTTTTGACGCAATGATTTTGTTAAACGAAAAAGGACACGTTTATTTTTGGAATATTGCCGCAGAAAAAATTTTTGGGTACGCAAAAAAAGACATTGTTGACAAAGATTTTCATTGTTTATTTCCTTCCTCGCGTGAGTTGGAAATATTTTTTATGCAAATAGAAAATTTGAAGGACAAAATTCCTGAGGGTAAATCGTTGGAGACGATTGCTTTACACAAAACGGGCAAAGAATTTTCTGTCGAAATTTCTGCGGGCGTGTTAAATATCAAAAATAAATGGAATGTTGTCTGTATTGTCAAGGATATTACTGAACGCAAGCACAACGAACTTGCTCTTCGCAAAGCGAAAGACGAGGCCGAGGAGTCTGACCGTTTAAAATCTGCGTTTTTGGCAAATATGTCTCACGAGATTCGTACTCCGATGAACTCAATAATTGGTTTCTCAGAATTGTTAAAATCGCCGAATGTTTCTTTCGAAAAGCGAAATAAATATTTAGACATCGTCAGCAGCAACGGCAAGATGTTGTTAAACTTAATTGATGACATTATTGATATTTCGAAAATCGAAGCGGGACAGTTGAAAATTCGTTATGTTGAGTGCAACATCAACGCAGTTTTAACGGAATTATTTTCCTCTTTCGACGAAAGACGCAAAAAAGGTGGTTATGAATTTGATTTGCGTTTGAAAAAAGGTTCTCCCGATATGAACTTTTCGATTCGAACAGACCCATTTCGTTTTCGACAAATCTTTGCGAATCTGCTTGGAAATGCTTATAAATTCACCGAAGAAGGTTTTATCGAGTTTGGTTATTCTATCAAAGAAAATAATATTTTGCAATTTTATGTGCGAGATACAGGAATTGGAATTCCGCAAGATAAATTGAAAATTATTTTTGAACGTTTTGGGCAAGTTGATGATTCGTACACAAAAAATACTCGCGGCGCAGGTCTCGGACTTTCTATAACACAAAGATTAGTCGAACTCTTGGGCGGCGAAATCTCTGTTGATTCTAAGGTCGGAATGGGGTCAATATTTTATTTCACTTTGCCGTATGAAAAAATCTTTGTTCCTGTCAAAGAAATTCCGTCACAAATTCCCGAACCTAAAATTGACTGGTCAGAGAAAACAATTCTCATTGCCGAGGACGAAGAGGATAATTTTATGCTTCTTGAAGAGTTACTCTCAGACACAAAAGCACACATTTTACACGCAACTACGGGCAAAGAGGCTGTCGAAATAGTGAAAAAAACACAGATTCATTTGGTTTTAATGGACATCAATATGCCCGAAATGGATGGTTACGAGGCAACGCGTTTGATAAAAAAAATGAATAAAAATATTCCTGTTGTTGCTCAGACGGCTTACGCAATGTCGGGGGAAAGAGAGAAAAGTTCGCAAGCAGGTTGCGATAATTATATCACAAAACCCATCAATATCAACGAGTTACTCTCAACAATTTCGAAATTTTTTCAATAAAAAATAGTTTCTCGAAAAAAAGAAGAGTTTATTTTTTTGTAAATATTCGAGAAAATTTTTATCTCTGCAAAAAAATATTTATTTTTGCGGCAAAATTTTTTTTATGCAAAAAGAGAAAATCTTAGAATTAAAAAATGAACAAGAAATTATCACCGATTCTTTGTGGATTTTAGGTGAACGAAGCAAAGATTTCGGACATAAAAATGCATATCACGGAAATTTTATTCCACAGATTCCGCGTCAGTTTATTAAGCGTTTCACCGAAGAAAATGATGTTGTTGTTGATGCGTTTTTGGGCAGTGGAACAACATTAATCGAATGTCGAGAGTTAAAACGTTTTGGAATCGGAGTGGAATTGCAAGAATCGGTTATTGAAATGGCAAAAAATATCATTTTGCAAAATAATAACGGTTTTTTTGACAATTCGTTTAATCTTGAAAATTTTAATTTAAAAATTATTCAAGGCGATACTGCTTCGAAAAAAGTTTTTTTCGAAATTGAAAATCAGTTGACAAATTGGAAGAAGAAAATAAAATTGTTATTTTTGCATCCGCCATATTTTGATATTATCAAATTTAGCGACAACAAAGACGATTTGAGCAACGCACCGAATATCGAAATTTTTTACGAAATGATGGGAAAAGTTATTGATAATTATTTGCCGTTGATGGAAAAAGGAAGTCATGTTGTTTTTGTTATGGGCGACAAATATCAAGATAGTCAATGGATTCCGTTGAGTTTTGGTTCAATGCAGGAAATTTTAAAACGCAAAGAATTGATTTTAAAATCAATCATTGTGAAAAATATTTCAGGAAATCGGGCAAAAATTAGTCAGGAGCAGCTTTGGCGTTATCGAGCCTTGACAGGTGGTTATTTTATTTTCAAACACGAATACATTTTTTTCTTTAAAAAAATAAAATGATGGAACACAGAATTTCTTATTTGACAGAAGATTTAGCGAAAAAAATTTTGGGGAATAAAAATAATGCGACAGAATATTTGCGTTGTTTAAATATTCCTGAATTTTCAACATTGAAAAATTTTCAATTACAAAATGAAATTTGGAAATTTGTTGTAAAATATTGGGATTACGAAAAAAGCAAAAATATCATTCGCGATTTATTTCGCAAAACTGAAAAATTTGTACGCGGGAAAGATTCGGCAAATTCCATTCAATTATTATTGACAGAATGGAATAAACAGCAATTGGGAAAAGTTGAGTGGCCGTGCAGTCAAGGTGCTTTTGACGATTTTGTGCAAAAAATTAATAATCAAAATATTTCTTCTTTGGAAAAAGATGAAAAAGTGAAACTTGCTGCTGTGAAATATCGCCGTTTAAAAGAACTAAATACGGTGCGAAATGATTATTTGGAAACTTTAATTTTCGAGAAAAACGAAAATATTGTCCCTACGTTGAATCATCGAAGAGGTGTTGATTTTTTTATCAACGGAATAAGTTTCGACCAAAAAGTTTCGAAAAGTCCAACAAATGAATTTAAACGAGATTTCGGTGAACATTGGAAAAATTTTGCAAAACAAAATCCGTTAAAAGTGGCTGAATATTTGTATCAATATCAGGATGAAGGCAGATTTGATGCTTCGCCGCGTCTGTATGTGGTTTATTTGGATGAAGATATTCCTGTTTTTGAGTTAAAAAATAAAATTGATTCAGTGAATATTTCTCAACCGCAAGAAATTTCGTTTTCGTATAAACATAAAAATACAGGTTTGAAACAATATAAAACTTTGTGCTTTATGATTTTACTTTCTCAATAATTTTTTATGAAGTCATTTTTAATAATGAAGTTTGGAGGAACTTCGGTGGGAAACGCCCAAAGAATGAAAAATGTTGCAAAACTCATAACGAATGAAACTCCAAAAATCGTTGTTCTCTCGGCAATGTCAGGAACAACAAATTCTCTCGTTGAAATCGCAGAATATTTGTATAAAAAAAATCACGACACCGCCAACGAACTAATTTTTCAACTCGAAAATAAATATCGAAACGTTTGTAATGAACTTTTTTCGACTAACGAGTATAAAAATCTCGCTCTCGAAACCATTTCGAATCATTTTGATGATATGAGAAAGTTTATTATTGACGTTTTTACAACGTTAGAGGAGAAAAGTATTCTCGCAAAAGGAGAAATTCTTTCGACAACGTTGTTTTATTATTATCTTTTGGAAAATAATTTTGATTCTGTTTTGCTCTCGGCGTTAAATTTTATGCGAATTGACAAAAGTGATGAACCCGATTTTTATTACATCAAGGAAAATTTACAAAGAGAAATCAATTTGTACCCCGATAAAAATTTGTTTATCACGCAAGGCTACATTTGTCGAAATGCTTTTGGTGAAATTGACAACCTCAAACGCGGCGGAAGTGACTTCTCGGCTTCGTTAATCGGTGCCGCTTTGCGAAGCAACGAAATCGAAATTTGGACAGACATCGATGGTTTTCACAACAACGACCCGCGTTTTGTGCAAAAAACTCACTCAATATCGGAACTTTCCTTCGACGAAGCAGCAGAATTGGCTTATTTCGGAGCAAAAATTCTGCATCCCTCAACGGTTTTGCCCGCAAAAGCAGCGAATATTCCTGTGCGACTGAAAAATACGATGAATCCGAAAGCCGCAGGAACTTTGATTACAAATAATTCTCTCAACACTGACGAAATAAAAGCCGTTGCAGCGAAAGATGGAATTGTTGCGATAAAAATTAAATCGGGACGAATGTTGCTTGCGTATGGTTTTTTGCGAAAAATTTTCGAAACTTTCGAGCGTTTTCAAACGCCGATAGATATGGTTACGACCTCCGAGATTGCTGTCTCGTTAACTATTGACAACGACCAATATCTCGAAAAAATTGTTGAGGAATTGCGACAATATGGCACCGTGGCGGTGGATAAAAATCAAACTATTATCTGTGTTGTTGGAAATTTCGCAGGAAATAAAACAGGAATGGCGTTAAAAGTCTTTGAAGCATTGAGAAATATTCCGATTCGGATGATCTCGTATGGCGGAAGTGAAAATAATATCTCGATTCTTATTGATTCGCAGGAGAAAATTCGAAGTCTTCAAGCATTAAACGAACATTTATTTTAAAAAATTATGTTTGAAAATGCGTTAATCGAGAAATGGAAGCAAATTTCGACTCCATTTTATTTTTATGATGTGAAATTGTTGCAAGAAACTTTGCGAAAAGCAAAAATTGCTTCCGAGAAATATCATTTCGTAGTTCATTTTGCAGTGAAATCTAATTTTAATTCGAAAATTTTGAGAATTATTCAACAACATAACTTCGGCAGCGATTGTGTTAGCGGAAACGAAATTGAGAAATCGATAAAATTGGGCTTCAAAAATGACAAAATTGTCTTTGCGGGTGTCGGAAAATCAGATAATGAGATTCTTTCTGCGTTAGAAAATGAAATTTTTTGTTTTAATGTTGAGTCTACGCAAGAAATTTCTGTGATAAATGAAATTGCAAAGAGTAAAAATTGTATTGCACCGATTGCTTTGCGAATAAATCCCGATATTTCTGCACATACTCACGTTCATATCACAACGGGACTGGAGGAAAATAAGTTTGGAATCTCGCGTTGGCAACTCGAAGAAGTTTTATTGAGTCTTGAAAACTTAAAAAATGTTAAATTAATTGGTTTACATTTTCATATTGGGTCGCAAATTACAGATTTAACGCCGTTTAAAAATCTTTGTACTCGCGTGAATGAAATTTTGCCGTTTTTTGAAAAACGAAATATTTTTCTTCCACATATTAATGTAGGTGGCGGTCTTGGAATCGATTATCATTTTCCTGAAAAAAATTCGATTCCCGATTTTGATTCGTTTTTTGCGATTTTTCACAATTTTTTGAAACTAAAACCTTCGCAAACTTTGCATTTTGAACTTGGAAGAGCGTTGGTGGGGCAATGTGGAAGTTTGATTTCGAAAGTTTTGTACGTGAAAGAGACAAAAACGAAAAAATTTGTGATTCTTGACGCAGGAATGACCGAGTTAATTCGCCCTGCGTTGTATCAAGCGTATCATAAAATTGAGAATGTTACCTCAAAGTCGTCTGAAACAGAGAAATATGACGTTGTTGGTCCGATTTGTGAGTCGTCCGATTGTTTTGGGAAGGAAATTTCGCTGCCAAAAACCCTTCGCAACGATATTTTTGCGATTCGAAGTGCAGGTGCTTACGGCGAGGCAATGTCTTCGCAATATAATTTGAGAAATTTGCCCAAAGGTTATTTCTCTGACGAAATATAATTTTTCTTTGCTAACAACATTTTTTTTGTTATTTTTGTCGCAAATAAACAAATTTAAAACGTATGTTTTCGAAATTTTTCTTTGTTTTTGCGATATTTTTGTTTTTGACAACAGAAATTTTTGCTCAAAAATTTTCCGTTGACACAATGCGTGCCAATTCTCTTTTGAAAAAAGCCATTTCTTTCGAAAAATCAAAACAATTTGACAGCACTATTGCGTGTTATCAAAAATCCTACTTTCTTTATTCGAGACATTGGGGGAAGAAAAGTAAAAAATCGGTTGAAATTTTGGAAAAAATGGCAAGTACTTTTCAACATAAATTCGATTATAACCGAGCCTTGGTTTATTATCTGAATGTTTTAGAACTTCAAAAAGAAATTTTTGGAGCAAAATCTGTTCGCGTTTCTGATTCTTACAACAATATCGGTATGGTTTTTTGGAGTCAGTCGCAATATGAAAACGCATTGGAAAATTATCTCAAGGGTTTAGAGATTCGCAAAGAAATTTTTGGGGACAAACATACAAAAGTTGCCGATTCTTATCTCAATATTGGTTTGGTTTATCATAAAATGAACGAATATGATAAAGCATTAGAATATTGTCTGAAAAGTTTAGAGATTCTCAAGAAAATTTATGGCGAAAATCATCCAGATGTTGCGAAGTCTTACAACACTATCGGCGTTTTGTACAAAGATAAAACCGAATATAACAAGGCATTGGAATATTATTTCAAAAGTTTAAAGATTCGCAGAGAGATTTTTGGAGAAAAACATCTCGAAGTGGCAATGTCGTACAACAACATCGGGACTCTTTATTATTTAATTAATGAAAATGAGAAATCTTTGGAATATCATTTCAAAGCATTAGAGATTCGCAAAGAGATTTTTGGAGAAAAACATTTCAGCACAGCAAATTCATATCTCAATATTGGAGTTGTGTATAACCAAATGGACGATTATGACAAAGCATTGGAACATCATTTTAAGGCATTAAACATTCGCCGAGAAATTTTGGGTGAAAAAAATATCGAGATTTGTGCTTCGTATCATAATATCGGAAGTGTTTATCAAAAAAAATCGGAATATGACAAAGCATTGGAATATTATTTCAAGGCATTAAGGATTCGTAAAATACTTTTGGGTGAAAAAAACATTAGTGTTGCTCGAACTTACAACAACATCGGTGAATCTTACAAACTTTTATACAAATTTGATACTGCTTTGATTTATTATCGCAAAGCAATGTCTTCAAATTTGCGAGATTTTAATTTTGATTCGACAAAAACAACTTTTCGCTTGCCGCAAATGAAAAATTATTATGAGTTAAGACAATTATTGATGAGTTTAGATGGCTGTGCTGAATGTTTGGTCGGAATGGGTGAGAAGAATCGAGGTTTGTTTTTCGAAGCTTTGTCTCATTATCAGGCGGCAGATACTCTGATTTTGCAGACTCGCGATAAAGTTTCGAATGAAAAAGATAAGTTAGTCTCGGCAGATATTGCGTCAAGAATTTATGAAAAGGCTGTTCCACTTTGTTTTCGCGTGTCTGATTTTCCACTTGCGTTTTATTTTTCCGAGAAAAATAAGTCGCGCGTCTTGCTTGCGTCAATGCAGGAGGCAAAGGCAAAGAAAAATGCAGGAATTCCGCAGAATCTTTTGCAACAGGAGAAGGAAATTAAGATGAATATTGCTTTGTATGAACGACTTTTGCTTGAAAAAACCGATTCTGCGTCACAAAAATTGTTTAACAACCTTCTTTTTGTGCTTCATCAAAAGCATGACAGTTTAATTTCTGTTTTTGAAAATAAATATCCGAAGTATTTTAAATCGAAATATAAAAAGAAAACATTGCAGATTGCCGATTTACAGAAAATTTTGCGAAAAAAAGAGATGGTGCGAAGTTATCTGGTCACAGATTCGGTAATTTATATTTTTACAATTACGAAAGAAGAGTTTAAAATTGATATAACAAAAATGATTCGCACTGTTCTCGATGAAAAAGTTGATTCGTTGCGAGAAGTTTTGCAGTCAGGAAAACAGAAAAATGTGTTAATTTATCAAAAACTTGCGTTTGAGTTGTATCAAAAACTTTTCCCCGACTCTCTTTCGTTGAAAAAATTGGAAAAATTAATTATTATTCCTGATGGAACGCTTGGGGCAATTCCTTTCGAAGCGTTGTTAACCGAAAAATATGAAGGAAACTGGAAAGAATTTTTGCGTTATCCCTATTTGATAAAAAAGTTTGAGATAGTTTATTCCTATTCCACCGATTTATTTTATCAAACGGCGACCAAAAAAATGACAAATAAAAACTCAACTTTTCTCGGACTTGCCCCCGTGTTTGCAGAAGAGAGTAAAAAAGACAGTGCAAAACGTTTAATTCGCAACGATTTGGTGATTACTCCTTTGCCAGGAACGGAGGATGAAATTAAAAATATCTCGAAATTATTTCAAAAAAATTGGAAGAAATCCGTTATCAAAACGCACTCGCAAGCAAGCGAATCGTTTTTAAAAACGACTAATTTAAAAGATTTTCGATATTTGCAATTTGCAACTCACGGAATTTTCGATTTAGAAAACCCCGAATTGTCTTGTATTTTGCTTGCCACAGACTCTACGGGTAATGAAGACGGAACTTTGTATGCAGGAGAAATCTACGGTTTAGAACTTGACGCCGATTTAGTGATTCTCTCGGCTTGCGTTACAGGTTTAGGAAAATTTAACCACGGCGAGGGAGTCATCGGACTAACACGCGCCTTAATGTACGCAGGAGCAACAAACGCAACGGTCTCTCTTTGGGAAGTTAGCGATGAGTCAACATCGCAGTTGATGCTTTATTTTTATGAACAAATTTTAAAAAATCCCGATAAATTGAGTACAAATTTGCAACGGGCAAAGTTGCGAATGATTTTTGAAATCAGATTTGCCGCACCGTATTTTTGGAGTCCTTTTGTTTTGATAGGAAAATAATTTTTTTTGTTAAAAATCTTGTCAGATTTTTAGAATCTGACAAGATTTTGAAAATTATTTGAGAGAAAATGTCGTTGTTCCAACATTTTTCCCGTCAAAATAAACATCAACGGAATAAACACCTTCAGGAAGGGTTTGCTGTTTGCGAGTCCAAAAAAGACGCATCTCTGTATCTTTTCCTTGATAATCTACTTTATTTTTCGCAGAAAAAGCTAACTCTTTCCCCTCAAAAGAAAACAAATCTGTTGCAGACTGATACAAAACATTTCCGCTCGGATTCGCTATGCGAATAAAAACATCTTTCCAGCCTGTTTTTGCAAATTCGTTTTCCAAAATGGCAAAACTTATCTGAATTTTTTCAGTTTTTCTTGCTCTATCAGTGGAATTTCCTTTTTCATTTAACCCGATGGCTTGAATGCTTCGCACGCGAACCACTTCTGCTTTTGCTACTTGCCCCGAGAGACTATCTTTTACGTTTTCTAAATTTTTGCGAGTAGTATGTTCTTGTTGATATTTCGCCTCAGCTTCTTTCTTCTCGGCAGTTAATTTCTGATTTTTTGTGTACAACGAATCGATTTGCACAATATAACTTCGCATTATTGAACGCAATGTCTCAATTTCCTTCTCATATTTTTTTATTTCGGTAACATTATTATCCTTGACATTTTTCAATTCCTCTAAAACTTGTGCGATTCGTTCCTGTTGCGTTTTAATTTCAGTGTTTAACTCTCGATTATTTGCCTGCAAAAGTTTGTACTCCGTTTGTAAACCTTTCAATTCCATCGTAAGTGCATTTTTATCGACTTTCGTTTTTTCCAAAAGAAACTCTAATTTTTTTGCATTTCGAAATTGAAAAATCGCAAAAATTCCTACTCCAAGAGTCAATAAAATCAAAACAAAAAGAATAATTTTGTGTTTCTGTGTCATGATTGTAAAAAATTAGGGTTCTCGTTTAACTTCTTTTCCGTTTTCATAAAAAATTGTTCGAATCAAATTGTCGTTTTCGTCCCAAAATTTCCATTTTCCGTCAGGAAGTCCGTTTTTGTAAAAACCTTGAAACTCTTTCTCGCCGCTTTGATACCAACCAATTGTTTCGCCGTTTTTTACGCCGCCGAGATAATTTTCTTCGAGCCATTTTTTCTCATTTTCTCGAAAATAAACGCAAGTGCCGTTTTTCTTTCCATTTTTCATCTCCTCGATTCGTTCTTTTTTCCCATTAGAATGAAAATAAACAATTTTGAGATATTCTTTTTCATTGCCTTTCCAACGAAAATATCCGACTCGCAGCGGCGCACCATTGGGATAAGTACTCAAGATTTCCTCCTCACCCGAGGGAGAACATTTTGCAAAAAACAACGCAATAAAACAGAAAAATACAACGTTTTTCAAATTCATAACCATTTTTTTTGAGACGACAAAAGTAAACTTTTTTCTCGAAATAAAAAATTTACCCAAAAATTTCTTTCATAGAATTTTTTTGCGATTTTCGTTTTGCACTTTTCAAAACCTCAACAACAACAGGAATATTAATTCTTTTTCCGTACAACATTTCCTGAATCGAGATAACTTCGATTTTTTGATACGAAATACCTAAAATTTTATTCTCATAAAAACCATATTTCTGACTCTCTTTTACGAGATTTTCCATCGGAT
>DYQK01000088.1 GCA_020719385.1 Rikenella microfusus
GATATTTGTAAAAAATGAGTAATGTTTAATTGCGAAACTAAACATTACTCAAAAAGTTATTCTTTTTCAACTTGAGTGAAAGCCAATTCCAATGGGGTTTTTCGCCCAAAGATTTTAACCATCACTTTTAATTTTTTCTTTTCAGTATTCACCTCTTCGATAATTCCTGTAAAATTATTGAATGGACCATCAATAACTTTAATTGTCTCGCCGACACAGAATGGAGATTCGAGGTCTTCTTCCAAAACCGCTAACTCATCTACTTTGCCTAAAATACGGTTCACTTCGTTTTCCCGCAACGGAATTGGGTCGCCGCCTTTTTTCTCAGACAAAAAACCTAAAACGCCAGTAACATTTTTCATAACGTGCAAAACCTCGCCCGTGAGTGCGGATTCAAACAAAATATAACCGGGCAAATAACTGCGTTCTTTGCTAATTTTCTTCCCGTTTCGAATTTGATAAACCTTTTCCGTAGGAATTAAGACTTGCGAAACGTAGTCCTGCAAATTATTGACTCGAATCTCGCTTTCGATGGTTTCTTTGATTTTCTTCTCTTTGCCGCTAACCACCTTGACGACGTACCATTTTTTTTCGAATGCTTCGCCCATAAAAAATTTTTTGAATATTTTTTGAGCCGCAAAGATACAAATTTTTTCTCAATTTTATGAAAATTTGTTTATAAAATCGAGAAATCTTCAATTTTTTCGATGGAATAACCACTTTTCGAAGGTTTTGCAATGCCCGAAATACGAACATCATAATTATCTGCATGAGCCTGAATGGCAAGTTGATATTTCTGCGAATCTAAAACTGCATTAATTTTCAACTTTTCCTCATTCTCCTCGCAAACAATTTTCACTTTGTTTTTGGCAGCGTGCAAAGCATCTTTGGACGTTAAAGAATGTACTTTCCCAATGATTTCGATGGAATTTAGCGGTAACAAAACACTTTCGACTTGCTTGATGTACTCTGTAAAAATATCAACTTTGATATTATTTGTCTCTATTTTCCCAAAAAAATCAAAATTTAAAAACGAAAAATCCGACTTTTTGATATTCGAGTTTTTGTACAAATTGCGAATGGCAGTTAATATTTCTACACTAAAAAAATCTTGATATTGTGCGACATAATTTTCATTTACGCTTGAAATATCAACGTTCATAACTTCTTTTTTCACAAAATCGATGAGTTGAAAAAATCGCTCAGACAAATTGATTTCTCCAAAATAAGTGTCCCGCAAAAACGTAGGAAACTCGATGCGTGCAGTAAAAATACTCTTCGGAGTCGGTAAAACTTTACAAACCGACAAATATTCCTTCGCCTCGGTGTTTGCACTCCCAAAAATTTGCTTACCCGTGTAGACAAACTCAATAATTTTTCTAAAAATTTTCTGCAAATTGTTGGTTATCTCGGCAATGCGAGGCAACGCAATAGTGCCGTCTTCCGTGTTAGAATCAATGATTCGCAACGCAACAACCGAAATATTTCGAGAAAATATCGAAAAAAAGTCCTCTTGCGAAAAAAGAGTTTCATAAACTTCGTTACTTAATTTTCCCGTCAATTTTTCGAGAGACTCCAAAAAATCCTCTTGCGAAACATTTACAGGAATTTCCAAAAAATACTCTTTTGGCAAGTTCAATTCTGCACTCGGAGAATATTTAACAAAATTTTTATTCGATTCTAAAATCGTCCAATTTTGCTTCTCCAAAAAATTTTGTATATTTTCTAATTTTATTTTCATAAAATTTTTTAAAATTTTCGTTACAAAGATAAATTTTTCTTTACAAAAAACAAAAAATTTCTAAATTTTTACTCCGAGAACGGTAATATCGTCGCGTTGCTCCTCATTTCCTTGAAATTCTGTCAACAAATTTTCAAGGGCAATTTTTTGCTCCGACATCGAAAAATGAATATTTTTTTGCAACGTTGAGAGAAATAATTGCGTTCCAAAACGCTTTCGCTCTTTGTTATTTTGGTCAATAATTCCGTCTGAGGCAAAAAATAAAATATCATTTGGGAAAACAGAAAATTTTTGGTCAGAAAAAGAAGTTAAAGGGTTATACTTGCTGTTTCCTCCAATCGATTTTCGGTCTGCTTTAAAAGTTGTAATCGTTTGATTTTCATTGAAATACACAAACAACGGCGATTTTGAACCCGAAAACAAAACTTCATAACCGTTATTTTCTATTTCACAAAAACGACACAAAACTAAATCCATTCCATCGTGAATCTCGGTACTCTCGGAACGCAAGATTAGGTGAATCTCTTTGTCTAAAATATTTAAAATCTCTGAAGGTTGACAAATTTTTCTTTCCCGCACAATTTCACTCAATAATCGACTTCCGATAACACTCATAAACGCCCCCGGAACGCCGTGTCCCGTGCAGTCAACCACTGCAACAAAAATATAATTTTTCTCTGTCAAATCTGTTGTTTCAGAAAACCAATAAAAATCGCCCGAAACGATGTCTTTTGGGGGAAATATCAAAAATGACTCAAAATATTTGTCAAAAATTGCTTTTTCAGGTAAAATTGCTTGCTGAATCAGTTGTGCGTAACGAATACTTGCCTTAATATTGTCATTTTGGTACTTAATTACTTGTTTTTCGGTCTGTAATTCATTATTAACTGCCAACAATAACTCTGTTTGCGACTGAATTTCCTCTTTTTGCTGTAAAATTTCTGCCAAATACATATTTTGTTGTCTCTGCGACTCAATAAAAGAATCGTAAGTCCGTCTTCTCACGGTTTCAAAAACATACGCAAAAGCCGCCGTACAAACCCAAGTCATCAAAAAACGCTGTTTAAAAAACAACGTATACGAAAACATCGTTTCTGTGGGGAAAATAAAAAAATAAACAAACGTAAAAAACGAAATAATCAAATAAATAGCACCCAACTTTCGTCCCAAAAGAAAAAACACAAGCAACGGAAACATATAATTCCAAAGAATTCCTGTGCCTTCAATGTTTTTCCCATTCAGTAACAAAATTGTCATTACAACAAAAACCGTAGTAACAATAATAATTGCCGACAACAAATAATTTTTTGTGCGATGAAAATTCCATAACGAGAGATTTATTATCGCAAAATAAATCAACATAAAAAAAGCGTAGGTATAATTTCCTCGCAAAAAAGCACTTATTCCGATTCCAAGAACCCAAATATCACCGACAAAAGTGAATAAATGAAGCGTTATCGCTTTGCGAATCTCCTCTTTTTGAAAATCTCCTTCTTGATTGCAAGTGAGAAATTTCCAAATTTTATCTAAAATTTTATCTCGCATAAATTTTTTTTGTAATTTTTCACAAAAATAAATTAATTTTGCCAAAAAATTATCTTTTTATGAAAAAATTTTTGAGTTTTTTGATTTTTTTCTTTTTTGCGAGCAAAATTTTTGCCGCTTTTACTCTCGAAGGGCAAATTAAACATTTGCGAAGTAAAAAATTATATCTTTTTTCGTATCGCGGAGCAAAAACTTCGATTTTCGATTCGATTTTGATACAAAAAAACGGCAAATTTTCGTTTATTTTTCCCGATTCTACGAAAAATGGAATTTTTCAACTTCGTTTCTCGCAAACGAAATTTATCGACATCATTTTTAATTCGGAAAATATTAAACTTTCATCGCATTTTGATTTTCTAAAAGACAGTATGAAAATTTTAGAATCACAGGAAAATCAACTTTTTTTCGAATATTTGCAAAGTCCGAATCGTTACGAAAAAGGTTTAGAAATTACTACTCTTTACCCGAATTTATTTGTGAGTAAATTGATTAACGCAATTCGTATTCCGCTGCAATTGCTTGAAAATCAAAGAGATAGCACGGAGTTTAAGAAACAATTTTTCAATAACATTGATTTTAACGATTCTCGTTTAATGCGTTGCCCTGCTTTGACGTACAAAATTCGTTTATTTTTCAATGATATTTTAAAACACTCGCAAAACGTTGAAATTCAACGATATACAAATTTATTGATGAGTAAAGCAGCACAAAATACAGAAATGTTGCGTTTTATTTCGGAGCAAATTTTTGATGTTTTTGAAAAAAACGAGCAAGACGAGTTGATGGAATGGTTTATTTTTACGCATTCTTATTCGGGAAATTGTGCGAATTCTGACATTTCTCGAAATGTCGAAAAAATAAAAAATTTGAAAACAGGAAATATTTTTCCACATTTTTCTGTTCAAACCGTTGATAATCAAGCGTTTAATTTCGAAAAAATAGAATCAAAATATTTTTTAATCTTTTTTTGGCAGTCAAATTGTTCACATTGTCTCGAAGTTTTGCCTTCGGTGAAAAAATTTTTCGAGAGAAATAAAAATTTAGAAATAAAAATAATTGCCATTTCGTTGGACAAAGATAAAAAAGAATTGTTACAAACAATTGAAAATCAAGGAATTAAGGAATTTTACAACGTTTCAGATTTTTTGGGAGAAAACTCGCCGTTGCTTGAAACTTTTCACATCATTTTTACGCCGAAATTTTTTCTTTTAGACAAGGAAAAGAAAATTTTGTTAAAAACTTCGTCTTTTGAGGAGGTTGAAAAAAAAGTTTCTACGTTTTGATTTTTTTTGAAAAAAGTTGTTGAGAAATTTGAGAAAATAATTATCTTTGCAAAAAAAATTTTTTACGTTTTTATGAAAAACGAAATTTCTTATCAAGAAGCGAAAAATTTGTTGGACAAATATTTGAAAACTGAATTTTTGCGTTTTCATAGCCGCGAGACGGAAGTCGTTATGCGAAGGCTTGCGAAACATTTCAACGAAAATCAAGATTTTTGGGGCATTTCTGGACTTCTTCACGATTTAGACCTTGATATTTTACAAGGAAACTTTGCTTTGCACGGTCTCACGACGGTGAAAATTTTGCGGGAAGAGGGTTTCGAAATTCCTGAATTGTTTGCGGTAATTCTCTCGCACACCGAGGGTATTCCTGAATCAACGGCAAAACGAGTTAGCAATTTTGATATTATTTTGTCTGCCGCAGAAAATATTACAGGTTTAATTTCGGCAAATACTTTATTGCGTCCTGACAAAAAAATTGCAGGCACGGAGCCGAAGTCTCTTGTAAAACGTTTAAAATCAAAGGCTTTCGCTGCTTCTGTGAATCGCGAATTTATTTATGACATTGAAAAAACAGGAATTTCTCTCAACGATTTTTTGCAAATTGCCATTGACGCAATGACTGAAATTGCTGACGAAATTCGTATGTAAAATTTTTAAAACTCTTGAAATATGGCTATTTTTGAAGGTTTAATTCCGAATAAAGTATGGTTTTTTTTCGAGGAAATTTGCAAAATTCCGCATCCCTCGAACAAAGAAGAACAATTAGCACAATTTTTAATGTCTTTTGCCGCTGAACGTCAACTTGAGGTGCGAAAAGACGAGACAGGTAACGTTTTGATTCGAAAACCTGCCACCGCAGGAAAGGAAAATTTAAAACCTGTTTGTTTGCAAACACATATCGATATGGTTTGCGAGAAAAATGCCGACAAGGAACTCAATTTCGAAACCGACCCCATCGAACCGTTTATTGACGGCGAATGGGTAAAGGCAAAAGGAACAACATTAGGTGCAGACGATGGAATCGGCGTTGCCGCAGCACTCGCCATTCTTGACGCAAACGATGTGGAACACGGACCAATAGAAGCACTTTTCACCGTTGCAGAAGAAACAGGACTAACAGGCGCTGCAGGACTTTCTCCCGAATTGTTGTATTCGCAAATTCTTTTGAATCTTGATTCAGAGGAAGATGATGAATTTTGCATCGGTTGTGCAGGCGGAATCGACACGGTTATCACTTTGAAATACAGAAAAAGAGGCATTCCCAAGAAATCTGTTGCTTTCGAAGTATCCGTTTCAGGATTATTAGGTGGACACTCTGGCGAGGACATCGGCAAAGGACTTGCAAATTCAAATAAAATTTTAAATCGTTTTCTTTGGGATGTCGCCAAAGATTGCGAAATTAGAATCGCAAAATTTGACGGCGGCAATCTTCGAAACGCAATTCCCCGCGAGGCAACAGCAATTATCACACTTCCGCAGCAAAATGTTGAGAAATTTGTGAGTTTTTATAATCAATTTTTCGAAAATCTCAAACTTGAATATCGAGTTACTGAGCCGAATCTGAACATTTCGATTACTGAAACGAAGTTACCGAAGTTTGTAATGAATAAAAAATCGCAATTTCGACTTTTAAATTCGTTGTATGCTTGTCCGCATGGCGTTATTGCGTGGAGTCAGGATATTGCGGGGTTAGTTGAAACGTCAACGAATCTTGCTTCTGTGAAATTTATAGAGAATAATCAAATTGAGGTAACTACTTCGCAGCGAAGTTCGATTCATTCGGCAAAAATTAATGTTGCTTCGATGGTCGAAAGTAGTTTTCTCTTGGCAAAAGCAACGGTTCGCCATAACACAGGTTATCCTGGTTGGAAACCAAATCCTGATTCTGAAATTGTGAAGATTATCTCAACTTCGTTTGAGAAATTATATGGGAAAAAACCTGTCATAAAAGCGATTCACGCAGGACTTGAGTGCGGTTTGTTGAAGGAAAAATATCCGCAAATGGATATGATAGCGATGGGACCAACGATAAAAGGACCCCATTCTCCTGACGAAAGACTTCATATTGAAAGTGTTAAACGTTTTTGGGATTTACTTCTTGAGGTGTTGAAAAATATTCCTGCAACGGAATAATCAATTTTATGAAACTTGTTAGATTTTAAAAAAGTCTAACAAGTTTTATTTTCGGGGCAAATAAACGCAAATTGCGTTCACTTTTTTATGTTATTTGAGATTCTGAAAATTTTTTCTTAAAAATTGTTAAAAAATTTGCAAATATTGAGAAAATGTTTTTAAATTTGCACCGCAAAAACTAAAATAGTTTCCAATTATGAAAAATGAACTTTATCAGCAAATTATTGATGTCGCAACCGAGATGTTTCTTACTTATCGGTACAGCAAAGTTTCGATGGACGAGTTAGCGGAGAAAATCGGCATTAGCAAAAAAACGTTGTATAATGTTTTCGAAAACAAAGAAAAGATTCTCGAAGCAAGTGTCGAAAATTTCATAGAAAAAATACAAAAAGAAGACAACGAAATTCTACTCAATTCCCAAATTTCGTTTCCAAATAAAGTGAAGCAATATCTCACTTTGATAGGTACAAAACTTTCGGCTGTTAGTCCGTATTTTATTGCCGACATTATTCATTCGGCACCGAGGATTTGGTTGCGAGTGCAGGAATACAAAAGCGAGGCAATTTTTATTCGTTTCAAAACTTTGCTTGACGATGGCGAGAAAAACGGTTTTATTAAGAAAAATATTAATAAATCTCTTGCCATTTTGCTTTACGCAAGTGCGATAGAATCGGTTTTGAATCCGCAATTTAACCGATATATTCCTGACGAGATGAGAAGAGATTTGCCTTATTCGGCGGCAGGAATTTTCGAGGGAATTTTAAAAATTATTTTCGAGGGAATTTTTGTTTCAAATTTATAAACTTTTTTCAAAAATGAAAATTTTATTTCAAACGTTATTTTTGGTTTTTCTCGGAATGTCTGCTTTTTCGCAGGAAACTGAAATTGAGATTTTAGTCAACTCGGCGTTGGAACACAGCAAAAAAATCAAAATCAACGAGTTAAACATTCAGCGTTCCGTTATGGACAAGCAAAAAGCCTATCAAGCGTATTTGCCCAAGATTACTGCGGAATGGTCTTTTACTTATCTCAATGATGATGTTCGTTTGCCCGCAGATATGGAAAATTTGCTTTCTGCCACGCAAATGTTGTTGATAAAGGAGCAAACGGCAATGAAAATGGCTGGTTTAGCGATTCCTGATGCTCAGAAGGTTAATTTCGCTTCTTCTTACGAGCATCCGACTCTGAAAACGACTATTTCTCAAAATTTCAAAGATGTTCCGCCGATTCAGTATCGAGATATTATGAAATGTAATGTTTCTGCCCAGATGATTTTGTTTAGCGGCTTGAAAGTGCCATATTCTATCAAAGCGGCGAATCATCAGATTGAGGGATATAAACTTTTGAACACAAAAGAGACAACAACGGTGATTTATGACGTTGCGACAACCTATTATCGGCTTGCTTTGATGAATAAATCGAATTCTGTTCTCGATTTTTCCGAAAAAATGCTCGAAGAGCAAGCGAAATACGTTACTTCGGCACAAAAAGCGGGTTTAGCCATTGAATTAGATGTGCAAAAAATCAATATTGCTCGTCAGCAGTTAAAATCGAAAAGAATCGAGATTAACGGTGCGAAAGAAGTTTTACTTTCTCGACTTTCGCAATTAACGGGCAAACCTGTTGATAGTTTGCAAATTTTAAAACCTGAATTGAAAGAAATACAAATTTTTTCACAAAATTATGACCTAACGCAACGCGGTGATGTTAAATCTTTCGACGAGTTCATTACGGCGACAAATTACAAAGCGAATATCGAGAAAACGGAATATTACCCCAAAGTTGTTGCTTTTGCGAGGAAAGAGTTTCTCACGAGTGATTTATCAACTTTTGACCCCGAATGGTACGTTGGAGTTGCTGTTCGTTGGACGATTTTCGATGGTTTAACTGCGGCAAAAAATGTTCAACAGGCAAGAATCGATAGAGATATTTTGCAAACACGAAAAGATGAGGCTTTGGAATTGTTGCAGGTCAATATTCGCAGACTTCAGTCGGAGCAGGAAAAAAATAAACAATTATTTCTCTCGGCAAAAGAACAAATGAAATTGTCTCAAGACGCAATGAATCTCACAAAAAAGCAAAGAGAAGTCGGTTTAGCAACGACTAACGATTATTTGCAAAGTTTAACAAGTTACGAGAATGCGTATCTTGAGATGTTGAAAATTCAATATCAAATGCTTTCTATTGAGTTAGAAATTCTCGAAGCAACAGGACAATTAAATATTAATTCTGTAAAATAAACAATTTTTCGTATGAAAACTTTGTCAACATTCGCTTTTTTAATGATTTTTGCGATAATTTTTATTTCGTGTGGCGAAAAATCATCAAAAGTTCTTGAAGGAAAATCGAAAAAAGAGATAATTTCTCTTGCCCCAAAAGTTCCTGGACGCATTTTAAAAATTCGCATCAACGAGGGACAAATCGTTAGAAAAGGCGATACTTTACTCGAAATTTCAGTTCCCGAGGTGGAAGCAAAAATTCTTCAAGCCGAAGGAGCATTGTTTGCCGCAGATAATCAATATCAAATGGCAGTTCGCGGAGCAACGCAAGAGGAAAAAAATCAAGTTACCGCAATTTACAACACTGCACTCGAACAATTTCAGTTTGCAGAAAAAACTTATCAACGAATTTCGAAAATGTTTAAAGATTCTTTGGTCACGGGACAACAATATGACGAGGTTTTAGCGAAGTTTAACTCTGCGCGTCTGCAGCTTGAGGCAGCGAAGTCGAAAAAAGATGAAGTTTTAGGTGGAATTCGAAACGAGAAAATTAATATTACCGAAGGACAAAAAAAACAAGCACAAGGTGCGTATCGCGAGGCGCAGGTTGCGTACTCGGAGCGTTTTATCATTGCCCCAAAAGATATGACTATCGAGACAATTGCGTTGCACGAAGGCGAGTTAGCCCTGCCGGGGTACAATATTATTGTTGGTTATGATGTGCATTCGGTTTATTTTCGGTTTACGGTTCCTGAATCGAAACTTATGGAGTTTAAACGAAACAACGAATATGAAATTGAACTTCCTTTTTCGAAAAAAACGGTGAAAGGAAAATTGGTTTCGGTCAAAGAATTGGCAAAATATGCGTATAAGACCAGTTCGTACCCAAATTATCAACTTGGAGAATCAGTTTATGAGTTAAGAATCGAGCCAATAAATTTTTCTGCCGATTCTATTGAAGATAATTTCACTGCGATTCTAAAACATTCGTTATGAAAAGATTTTTCAGTTTACATTTAACATTAATTTTGCGGGAAATAAAATTTTTCTCTAAAAATACCGCAGCGATGTTAATATTTTTGGGTGCGCCGCTGGTTTACTCAATATTGACGGGTTTTGTCTACAAAGAAGCGACAGTTTTAGATTTGCCGATATTAATCGTTGACCTTGACAACTCGCCGATGAGTAAAAATATTATTACCGCACTCGATGACAACCAATATATATTGGTGAAAGAAATTTTGTATGTGAGTGAAAAATTGCGAAATAAAGTTGTGCGAGAGGATTTTATTGCGGTTGTAACGATTCCTGACCGTTTCGAGGCAGATATTCAACAGAAACGTTACCCCGAAATTGATGTTGACATCAATGCTGCCAATATGCTGACAGGAAATTATGCCACCAGTGCCATTCAAACGGTGTTGAGTTATCTGAACGCAGGTGTCGAAATGGAAACTTTGAAGAAAAAAGGAATCCCACAAAACATTGCGGAAAAACAATTTGAGAGTTTTAAAATTAATATTTCTCGATTTTTCAATCCTTCTTCGAATTATTTGATGTTTTTATGGCCGGGAATGCTCGGAACAATTATGCAACAAGTTTTTCTCTTGGTGCTTGCTCTGAGTTTTGGAAAAGAATTTGAGGAAAAAACCTTCGGCGATTTGTTGAAAATTACTTCTTCTCCGTATCATATCATTCACAGCAAATGGATTTCGTATTTGATTCTTGGTGCGTTGATTTGGTTTCCGTTGATTTGGCTGTCGTTTAAATATTTTCGCATCGAAAATATCGAAAATCAAGGTCTGTTTTGGGGAGTAACATTTCTGTTTTTTGTGAGTCTTGCGTTTATGGGCATTGCCGTGAGTGCGTTTTTTGACACTCAACTAAAATCTACGGAAGTTTTGATGGTCGTTGCAACGCCGAGTTTTATCATCAGCGGACAAACTTGGCCGTTGCAGCAAATGCCTGAAGCGATACAAATGATTTCAAATTGTATTCCGTTGACGCATTATTTGGAAGCGTTTCGAAAAATGTTGTTGATGCAGGCAAATTGGACAGATATTTTTCCACAAATAAAAGCACTTTTGATTTTATTGGTCGTTTTTTACCTTCTTGCGTTTTTTGTTGTTCGTTTTAGAGTGAAAAATTACAAAGTTTAACGAGAAAAACCTTTCTGAATTATTTTAAACAGAAAGGTTTTTTTTGTAAAAAATTTTTCTCAAATTGATTGAGAATATTTTAATGTTTTTATAAAATTCTTTTGAGAAATAAAATTTTCTCAAAAATTTTTTGAGAAAAAATTGAAAATTAAGTTTTTTTTTTTATTTTTGCAAAAAAGTTGAGTAAAAAAGTTCCATTATGAAACATCGAAAACGATATTTTCTCGAAACACCTTTCGAAGAATTAATGCAAAACAGAATTCATAAAATTTTGTTGATTTGTAGTTCTTATGACGCATTTATGTTGGAAGAAGACGGCAGAATTGACGAACAAATTTTTATGGAATATGCCTCGTTAAACCTTCGTTACCCGCCGCAATTTGTGCAAGCATCTTCAGAATCGCAAGCATTTGAGGTTTTGAAAAATGAAAAAATTGACCTAATAATTACAATGTTGAGTGTTGATGACCCATTTGCTCTCGCAAAACGCATCAAAAATCAACATTCGAAAATTCCTATTGTCCTTCTCACGCCGTTTTTGAGAGAAATTACCATTCGACTTGAGAGAAAAGAAGTCACAGGTGCGATAGATTATATTTTCTGTTGGCTCGGAAACGCAGATTTACTCCTCGCAATTGTCAAACTTATCGAGGATTTAATGAATGTTGAACCTGATACAAAAATTGCAGGGGTGCAAAATATTTTGTTAGTCGAGGATAATATTCGATTTTATTCGAGTTATCTGCCAACAATTTATAAAATTATTCTCAAACAGTCGCAGGAATTTATGTCCGAGGGTCTCAACGAGCATCAACAAATGCTTCGTATGCGTGGGAGACCGAAAATTTTGTTGGCGACAAATTTTGAAAAAGCCGTTGCGTTTTATGAAAAATATCGGGATAATTTATTGGGAATTATCTCGGATGTAAATTATGAACGCGAGGGGAAGAATGATTCGCAAGCAGGAATAAAATTCTGTCAGATGGTCAAGAACGAATATCCGCATATGCCGTTTTTGCTTCAATCCTCGGAGGCAGAGAATAGTGAAAAGGCACATTATTTAAAAGCAAGTTTTCTCGACAAAAATTCTAAGGCAATTTCTTTTGAGTTGAAAGAGTTAATAAATCGTGATTTCGCCTTCGGTGATTTCGTTTTTCGAAACCCAAATACAAACGCCGAAGTATTGCGAGTTTCTGATTTAAAATCTTTGCAGGGAAATTTATTTCTCATTCCTGACGATTCGTTTTTGTATCACGCCTCACGGCATCATCTTTCGAAATGGTTAAGTGCGAGAGCCTTGTTTCCCATTGCGGAATTTTTGCGAAATGTTACCGTTGAAGACTTTAAAACTGTCGGACAAATCAAGCACTTTCTCTTTGATACTATCGCAAATTTCAGAATGAACAAAGGACGCGGTATAATCTCGAAGTTTTATCCCGAAAAATTTGACGAATATTTAACCTTCTCGCGTATCGGAAATGGTTCATTGGGCGGAAAAGCAAGAGGTTTAGCCTTTGTTGACAATATTATCAAAAAATATCCGATTTTCGAAAATTTCGAAGATGTAATTATTTCGATTCCTAAAACGGTTGTCATCTCGACTGACGTTTTCGATGAATTTATGAGTGCAAATAATTTGTACGAAATCGGACTTTCGAACCTCGAAGACGAGGAAATTTTGCGACATTTTGTGCGTTCGCGTTTGCCCAATTACATCGAAACTGATTTACGAGTATTCGTTTCTGTAGTGAAAAATCCCATTGCGGTGCGTTCCTCTTCGTTGTTGGAAGACTCGCATTATCAACCTTTTGCAGGAATTTATTCTACTTATATGATTCCGAATGTTGCTGACCAAAACAAAATGATTGACCTTTTGAGTACGGCAATAAAAAGCGTTTATGCGTCAGTTTATTTCAAAGATAGCAAAGCTTATATGGCGGCTACTTCGAATGTTATTGATGAGGAAAAAATGGCAATTGTTTTGCAGGAAGTCGCAGGAAAACAGCACGGCGATCATTTTTACCCGATCATTTCAGGTGTTGCTCGTTCGTTCAATTTTTACCCGATTCCTCCCGAAAAACCCGAAGACGGAATTGTCACGCTTGCTTTTGGTTTGGGAAAATATATTGTCGATGGCGGAGCAACATTGCGATTTTCACCGAAATATCCGCAAAAAATTCTGCAACTTTCAAATACAAGAACAGCATTGCACGAAACGCAAAAGTTTTTTTATGCCCTTGATATGAATCCTGAAAGTTTTAAACCCTCGCTTGACGAAGGAATAAATTTGCGAAAATATAAAATTGCTGACGCAGAAAGTGACGGCACTTTAAACGTAGTCTCGTCAGTTTACGATTTTCATAACGACATTTTGCGAGACGGCGAAATGTATTCGGGCAAACGCGTTTTAACTTTTGCGAATATTTTGAAATATAATTCGTTGCCATTGACAGAAATTCTGCAAAAAGTTCTCCAAATTGGGCAAAAAGAAATGAACAACGCCATCGAAATCGAGTTTGCCTTAGATATGGAAATTCCAAGAACGAATCCCGCGATGTTTTATATTTTGCAAATCCGCCCTATTGTAGAGAATAATGAGTCAGTGAATGAAAATCTTGAAGATATTTTGCCGCAAAACACTTTGCTTTACTCGAAATCTGCTTTGGGAAATGGAGTAACAAAAAATTTGTTTGATGTAGTTTATGTGAAAACGGATGCTTTTAACCCTGCCAAAAATCAAGAAACCGCATTAAAAATTGGGGCGTTGAACGAAAAATTTGTTGCTGAAGGACGAAATTACATTTTAATTGGTCCAGGACGTTGGGGTTCAAGCGACCATTGGCTCGGTGTTCCTGTAAAATGGACTCAAATCTCGGCAGCAAGAGTCATTGTTGAGTCAGGGCTTGAGAATTATCGCATTGACCCAAGTCAGGGAACGCATTTTTTTCAAAATTTAACTTCTTTTCGGGTTGGTTATTTCACTATCAACCAATACAAAAGTGATGGACATTTTGATATTGCGTATTTATCAAACCTTCCTGCCATTTATGAGGACGAAGTGATTCGTCACATTCGTTTTGAAAATCCTTTGATAGTGAAAATTGATGGGAAAAAAAATATCGGAGTTGTTTTAAAACCATAAATTTTTCAATTTCTGTCAGATTCTGAGAATCTGACAGATTTTTTTATGAAAAAATTTTGTTTATTCGGGGAAAATTTATTTTCTTTGCGTGAATTTTTAATGTGAATTACCCCTTTGCTGTTGACGTAGGGGCTTCTTAGCATTGTGCCAAGA
>DYQK01000089.1:0-11557 GCA_020719385.1 Rikenella microfusus
TTTTAAACGAAATATTTTTATGTTATTGAATCTTGATAATGAGGTGATTTTCAAAGAAGCGTTTATGAATCCTACGGTTTTCCGTTGTTTCGTGCGAGACGTAACAGGACTTGACGCAGAGTTTGGTCCCATTGAAACAGAAAAACGTTTCTCTCCCAAATTCGGTTACATCGATTTTAAATACGACCTTTTCGCAGAAACCCTCGACCACAGAGTCATTGTTGAAATTCAAAAAGTTGATTATGACTATAATTTCGACAGATTTCTCTTGTATCACAATATTGCTCTTGCCGAATTGCAGCGTTCTTCGAAGGAATACAAAATTACAAAAACCGTTTACACAATTGTTGTGATTACTGAACCGTACAGAGTGCGAGACAGAAAAGGTGCGTTGATAAAAAACGACATTTTGATTCACAAATCAAATTTTTTCACGCACAAAGGCGAGGAAATTGATATTTTCCCGCATAAACTTTTTTGTTTGAATCCGAATTTTATTGATGCCGACACGCCGCAAACTATCAAAGATTGGTTGCATTTGGTAAACGAATCGATAAAAAATCCGAACGATTATTGTGTGAATCAAAAAAATGAGGGAATCGACAAGGTGATAGGTTTAATTGACGTTGAAAAGGTTTCTGCAGAGACTTTTACAAAAGCAAAACAAGCCGAGGCGGCAAAAAGCAAGGCACAATTAATTCTTGAGGAGGGAATTGTGCTTGGCGAGCAAAAAGGAAAAAAAGAAGAAAAACGCGAGACTGCTGCAAAAATGAAAAAAGACAATATTCCTGTTGAAGTTATAGCAAAATATACAGGACTTTCTGACGAGGAAATTGAGAAATTGTAGATTTTTCGGTACTTTTTTTTACTTTACACAGAATTTTCGAAAATTTTTGTGTAAAGTTTGTTTTTTTCGAAAAAAAATTCTATTTTTGATACGTTTTTTCAAAGAAATTTTATGAACAAAAAAAATATTGGTTCGAGTTATACAATTTACATTATTGCCTCGACAATTGTGTTTTTCATCGTGATTTTATATTACAATTATCATTCTTCGGAAAAATTAATTGTAGAAAATGCTGACGATGAAGCACAAAAATTAGCCGACAATCTCATTGAACGAATAGAGTTAACAACACATTTGGTCGAAAAAATTCCTGAAAATTTTTCGATATTTCTCACAAATTCTATTAAAACAAAAGAAGAATTGGAAATTAATTTGCGAAATATCATCGCAAAAAATGAGTTAATTGTTGGAAGTTGCGTTGCTTTCGAGCCGTATGCTTTCAGCAAAGATTCGATGTACGCACCTTATTGGTATCGCACAAAAAACGGTTTTCGATATGAAAATCTCGGAACGCCGTCATATTTTTATTTTAAATGGGACTGGTACAAAATTCCGAAAATTTTGCGAAAACCAACTTGGAGTCCGCCATATTTCGACGAAGGAGGAGGAAATATTACGATGTCAACTTATTCGGTGCCGTTTTTTCTCAAAAAAAATAATAAAATTGATAGTTCGCAAGTTTCAGGAATTGTAACCGTTGACATTCCGCTGTTAGAATTTGAGGAAGCATTAAAATCGTTCAAAGTTTATAAGTCTGGTTTTGCGTTTATTACGTACAAAGATGGCACTTTCGTAACGCATCCGAATAAAAATTTCATTATGAAAGAGTCTATTTCATCGTTATCTGAAAAATTGAATCAGCCTGATATGAAAATATTAGGTGAAAAAATGAAAAAATCGAAAGGTTTTCTCGAATCTGAACAAATTTTTGATAACAAAAATGTGCGAATTTATTATTCGCCGTTAAAAACTCAAGATTGGTCGATAGCCGTTGTTGTTCCAAAGGAGGAAATGTACAAAGATTTGTCGCAAATGCGAAAAAATGTCTTGATAATTGGAATTGTCGGTGTGATAATGTTGCTTGGAACGATTATTTTTCTGTTTAATTTACTTCATTCTAAACAAATTGAGAGAGAAAACATTCGTCTTGAGGTCTTAGTTCAGGAAAGAACTTCTGATATTAAAAAACAAAATGACGAAATATTAGCTGCACATCAATTAATTTTGGGAAATAATATTGTTTTGCAACAGCAAAAAGAGGAAATCGAAGCTCAGGCAGATAATTTACTCGAAATGAACAATGAACTTTTGCAAGCAAATGAAGAATTGGAAGTGCAAAAAAGCGAAATTGAACATAAAAACGAACAAATTACTGACAGCATTATTTACGCAAAGCGAATTCAAGATGCAGTTTTACCGAATCCGATGTTTGTTGCCAAATTGTTACCGCAACATTTTATTTTGTACAAACCCAAAGACATTGTTAGCGGCGATTTTTACTGGATTCGAAGGAAAAACACACGAATTTATCTCGCAGTAGCCGACTGCACAGGTCACGGCGTTCCTGGAGCATTCATGTCAATGATGGGAATTTCTTTTCTCAACGAAATTCTTGATTCAGCAGATAAATCGATTCATTCGTCTGATATTTTGTTTCAACTTCGAACAATGATAATGAAAGCGTTGCATCAACGAGGCAGAATCGGCGAAACTCACGATGGAATGGACATCGCAATGACAATTTTTGACTACGATTCGCGTTCAGTGGAATTTGCAGCAGCAAATCATCCGTTGTATTTAGTGAGAAAAAAATCTGAAAATAATATTTTACCCGAATCTGATAATGAAAAAGTGAAAATCGAAGAACGTTTTTCCAATGATTCGCAATTTTTAATAGAATTTAAGGGCGACAAAATGCCCATCGGTGCGCATCAAAACGACCAAGAATCTTTTACTGACCACGTAATTCCGTTTAAAAAAGGAGATATGTTTTATATGTTATCTGATGGGTATGTCAGTCAATTTGGTGGACCGCAAAAACGAAAGTTTTTGGCAGTGCCGTTAAAACTTTTATTTCTCGAAATATCGGAAAAAATCGTTCAGGAGCAACGCGAAATCCTCGACCAAAGAATCGAGGAATGGCGCGGCGAAATCCCGCAAGTAGATGACGTTTTAGTGATGGGAATTAGAATTTAACTTTTTTTAACATTATTTGTCCGTTTTGTACGACTCAACTATTGAGTTTAACATTTTCTCTGTCTTCGCCGCACCCTCACCCAAGAGAAAACCAATTTGTTGAACCAACAATAAATTTTCGTCAATAACCTCACCGACTCGTTTAATCACTTCTTCCTTACGCACTTCGGGAGAAAACATATCGCGAATAATTGCTCCGATGACTTTATTTCTGCGAATAGTAAAAATCGAAACGTTTAACAACGCTTCCTCTTGATGCACATCTCGATTCATTACGTCTTCGCCTGTTTTCATCACGTAGGAAAACAAATTGAAAAATTGCGGCGAGAGCAAACTTTTTAAATCAGCCCCGACCAACCCTGGAATTACCTCATCAATAAGTTTTGCATCTTCACCTAATAAATCAATAAAACTGCGATTCGACTCAATAATTCTCAATTTTTCATCAACAATGACGACTCCAGCAGGGATTTTCTGCAACATTGCTGTAACGGTCTCGGCAGAATCTTTTGCTAATTGCTGTTCGCGGCGGGCAATTTTTTCAGATTCACGCAAAGCGGCTTCTGTTTCTGCTAATTTTTGATTCGTCACTCGCAAAGTTTTGATATATTCCTGTTTATTTTTCATATTGTACGACAAACACATATCGCTTTTTGCCAACCCTTGAGCAACCGCAACAGCGAAGTGTTCGCAAGAATCGTAGCCGCAAGAGGCACAGCCAAAACCGCGATGATGTAAATCTTTTCCAATAACGGTAAGAATCTCCTCAATTTTTTCGTTTGTCGGTTGCAAAAGACGTTGGTCGTTAGATTTAAAAGTGCGAGAAAAATTGTACGAATCAAATTTTTCGATATAATTTTGCCACGTTTCGAAATCAAAATTTCGCAAACGTTTTTTTGCGTACTCAACAACTAACGTTCTTCGCAAAAATTTATCTCCCGAAGGCGAAGTGCCCGGTCCCATTAAACAGCCCTCGCAATAAAACAAATTGAAATGATTTTTGATAAATTCGGTTTTTTTCTCGAAAGTTTTCAATGCATCCATAACATTATTTCTACCTTCGGTGGTGATAATGTTGCTTGACAAGAGGTTTTCGTCCATCTCGACTGCCTGTAAAAAACCGTTACTCACGGGATATAGCGAACCTTTGTTGCCGAAGGGTTCATCAAATTCGGAATATTCCACCATTCCTTCTTTGATATTAAATTCCTCAAACATTTCTCGCAATTCTGTAAAAGTCAAAACTGCATCAACTTTACTTTCTGCTTCATTTGCCTCAAATTTTGCAGCCACACACGGACCAATATAAACAATTTTCACGTCTTCGCCGTATAAATTTTTTATTACTTCCGCCGAAGCAGCCATCGGAGTAAGAATCGGAGCAAGATTTTCTATCAATTCGGGATAATATTTTTCCACAAACGACACAACAACAGGACAATTTGAGGTAATATAATATTTTCCTTTAAAATTTTTTAACAAATCAGCGTATCGCAGCGAAATTAAATCTACCCCAAAAGATGCTTCATTGACGTACTCAAAACCGAGTGCTTTTATCATTTTTACAAATTTGCGATAATCGGTAATGTCTTCAAATTCGCCAGAAATACTTGGTGCCGCAATAGCGACAACACGACTGTTTGAGTTTAATAAATTTTTCACCGAATTCTTGGAATCGGGATAAGAAATGGCTCTTTCAGGGCAAATTTGCAGACAACTGCCACACGCAATACAACGCGAAGGAATTATTTTTGCGAAATCTTGATTTATCTTCACCTCAATTGCCTTCACAGGACAGACACGCACACACGCATAGCACAACGTACATTTTGATTTATTTATTTCAATACTTGACATAAATTTTCATTTTTTCAAAACACAAATATAACAAAAAAGTTATATTTCTGCAATATTTCTCAATTTTTTTTTAAAATTGAAAATAAATAAACGGTTGAATTTCCGAAGATTTTACCTGATACAAAACAAAAATTATTGCCGCCGCTACTCCGACTTTCGCAAAATTCGGCAAAGAATAAAATCTTTCTCTATAAAAATCTTTCCACGAAACAGGTAACCAATGAATGAAAAATCCCCAAAGAATCGTTAAAAAAATGGCTTTGTAAGAAATTAACATTTCGGGCAGAAAACCGAAGTTGTAAAAAATTTGATGCAAAACGGTTGTTACTCCGTTCATATCTTTTGCTCTGAAAAAAATCCAAGTGAAACAGACAAAGTGAAAAGTGAGAATTACGTTTATTGCGTGTTGGAATGTTGTTTCTTTGCGATTTGCCCATCCAAACGGATTAATTTCTACCCAAATTTTGTGAATTGCGAGTGCCGCTCCGTGCAGTCCGCCCCAAATGATAAAACGAAGTGCCGCTCCGTGCCACAAACCGCCAAGCAACATTGTCAACATTAAATTTACGTAAGTACGAATTTTCCCTTTTCGATTTCCGCCGAGAGAAATATAGAGATAATCTCGCAACCAAGAGGAAAGAGAAATATGCCATCGTCTCCAAAAATCTGTGATATTCGGTGCTTTGTACGGCGAATTGAAGTTTAACAAAAGTTTAAAACCCATCAACAAAGCAATTCCTATGGCAATGTCGGTGTAACCTGAAAAATCGCAGTAAATCTGAATTGCGTAACCGTAAATTCCCATTAAATTTTCGAAACCCGAATAAGCAGCAGGATTATCAAAAATTCTGTCAACAAAATTTGTTGAAATATAATCGGAGATAAACATTTTTTTAATCAAACCGTTTAGAATCAGAAAAATTGCTTGATAAAATTCTTCTTTTGAAAGTTTATATTCCTGATAAATTTGCGGGATAAAATCTGCGGCACGCACTATTGGTCCCGCTACGAGTTGCGGAAAATAAGTCACATAAAACCCAAAATCGAGAATATTGTCGATGGGTTTCAGTTTATCTCTGTAAACGTCAATAGTGTAGCTGAGCGTCTGAAAAACATAAAACGAGATTCCTACGGGCAAGATAATTGTCGAGATGTCAAAATAACCGTCTCCCATAAAATAATTACTCCACAGGGCAAGCAAATTTGTAACGTTGAAATTTGTGTCGAAAAAATAATTTACCGTGTCAATAATGAGATAAGTATACTTGAAATACGCAAGAATTCCGAGATTACAAACGAGACTGAAAATCAAAAACAACTTTTTTTTCTGTTTTGAGTCTGTTTGATGAATAAATTTTGCGAAATAATAATCCGTTATTGTTGAAAAGAGCAGTAAAGAGAAGAAATATCCGCCAGATTTATAGTAAAAAAACAAACTGACAATTAAAAGATATATACTTCTTGCTTTTATTTGTCGATAAACGAAGGAATAACCAACTAAAACAAAGAAAAAAAATCCCCAAAAAAATAATTGGGAGAAAAATAACGGTGAATTTTCTTGATACAGAAAAATATTTTTCAAAAATTCCATATTTTTTCCAAAAAATTGAGATAAACAAAGTGCAAAAGTAAAAATTTTTTTCGAAAATTTATATTTTTCCCCAAATTATTTTTCGAAAAAAATTAAATATTTAACTCGGCAAGTGCGTTTAAAAATGGGACAAGTTTTTGCCACATTTCTTTTTCTGAGCAGGTAAAGTTATTGACAAGTATGGAAAAACCTAATTTTCGTTTTGAAGCTGTTTCTGCGTAGCCCGAATATGCTCGTACTTTGAATATTGACCCGCTTTTGGCTCGCACTTTTCCTTGTGCGGCACCGCCTTTGCACATCCAGCTCAAGGTGCCTGATTCGCCTGCAACGGGCAAAGATTTGTAAAACGATTCTTTATCTCGCATAAATTCTAAGACGAACACTAAATGTTTTGTGGTTAATAAATTATATTTCGAGAGTCCGCTTCCGTCTTCGAGATTTATTCCTTGCATTTCCATCCCTTTCGATTTCCAAAAGTCATAAATTGACCGACAACCTTTTTCTATTGTGGCAACCGAATCTTTTTGAAGGGCAATTTGCATCATCAAATGTTCGCAAAACAAATTATTGCTGTGCATATTTGTTTGAAAACAAATTTCTTTCACCGAAGGGGAAAATGTTTGTGAGATTTTTTTCCGTTTTTTTATGGAATATTGATTTTTTAACTTCAATTCTCGAATCGAAGAGGCAGAATCTCTGACAAAAATTTTATTTTCTCTCAAAAAATTGCGAAATTCTGTTGCGGCAAAATTCGGTGGGTCGGGCAAAGAACCAATAACTTCAAATTTACTTTTATTTTTAGGAATTGTTCCGTTAATTAGTCGAAAATAAGAATACGGTGCCCCAAAAATATACGCATCATCGGTGTTTGCGTCTTCTGAAAAAACGCGATTTTCAATAACTAAGTTAGGAATTTGAGGGCGAATTTCAATAATTTTAGTAGAATCACCTTTCTTTTTTCCCGATTCGAAAAAAATGGAATATTGGTTGTCATAAATTGAGATTCCAAAAGCAGGCGTTCCGTACCAATTTGCAATATCTTGCCAACACCAACGCGGCGAGACAACATCTTTGTCAATAATTTCTGCGTCAGCAATGATTTTTCCGTTAATTGTGTCGATGTTTAACTTTTTAATTGCTTCTGTCCATTGCAACAGAAAATTTCGACTTCTTGTTTCTGCAAAATGCTTCGAACCCAATGTTGGGTCAGCCCCTCCTTTGATGTAAATATTTCCGTTCAAAGTGCGTTTTGCTGTGTCAATTTCTCCGTCATATTCGATAGTTGTTGCGAAACGAAAATTTTCTCCCAATACTTCGAGAGCAGCGGCGGTCGTAATCACTTTCATATTCGAAGCAGGAATAAGCGATAAATCGGCATTATATTCTGCGATGATTTCTCCTGATGTTAAATCTTTGACAAAACAGCCAAATGAGGCATTTTTCAAATCTTTGTCGTTTTTTAAACGTTGCAAAGCAACATTTATGCTGTGATTTTGTTTCGAAATTTGCGAAAAAATTTGAAACGAGAGAAAAGTAAAAAGTAAAAAAAGCGAAATTTTTTTCATAAAAGTAAAATTTGCGGCAAAGATAAAAATTTTTTCATAAAAAAAGAAAAAGAAATTTGTAAAACAAAAAAGAAAATATTATCTTTGTAAAAATTTTAAAAGTATGATAATTTCGTTTGATTATCAAGAAATTCGTGACGCAATTCATTTTGAAGAATTAGTTACTGCATATTTCGAAAATCTAAGGGACGAAGAGCCAAATAATATTGTTGACATAAAAGTTTATCCTTCAGGAATCGGAACTGACGGCGGAAGAGATATTCTTGTAACTCTAAAAGTTGCTGATGGAATCGAAACTTTTATGCGAAGGTGGATTATTCAGTGCAAATTTCACAAAAAAAATATTTCTACCGATGAGATTGCTGATATAAATATTCCCACTTTAATTTATTCTTACAAAGCTTCGGGTTATTTGTTAATTTGTCGGAAGAAGCCTACTTCGAAGTTAACAGACTTTTTTGAACGTTTAGAAAATAATTGTATATTTGGTTACAAATATCTCGTTTGGAGTGGTGAACAATTTAAAATGCGTTTACTTCCGAAAAAAAATATTTTGCAACAATTTTTTCCGAATTATTATTCTTCTTTAACCAATAAAAATTAATTTTATGAAAGCATTTATTTCTTGCAGTGTTTCAGATAAAAACGAGTTTTTGATTTCTCTACTTGCGATAAGGTTGAGTGAACGCAATTTTTTTTCATCAACGAGTCCTAATTTTAATAAAAATTCTCTTGATTTTACTACGATGAATGAAATTAATCATTCTCATTTGTTTATTGGGATAATAACAGATAATGGTAATCAGGTGGATAAGGTTTTAGAAGAATGGAAATATGCGGTTTCGAAAAATATTCCTAATTTGTTATTAATTGAAGACACAATTAAAATTCCTGCGAATTTTAAAGGGAATTATATTTTGTTTAACAGAAATAAACCTCATTTTGCGATAGAAAAAATCAATAAACAAATATCAAATTCCTCTGCTGCGACAAATTCTGTAGATACGGTTTCTTGGATTTTAGGAGGAATTGCGTTAATTGGTTTATTATCTTATTTTTCGAATAAACAATAAGAAAAACATCTTTCCGATTTATTCTCGAAAAGGTGAAAAAATTGTTGTTGGTGAAATCTTAGTCTTGTTTTACGCGTTTCATTTCGTCTTCCATTCCTGATTTTATTGCTTTTGTCTTTGTCTCTTTGCCGATATTGAACGTTAAAATAAAACGGACAAAACTTGCGTCATAAAAAGTTTTATATTTTACGTACATATGAGCCAAGCGTGTGTCTCCGTTGTCTCTTTGTGTGTCAAAAATGTCGTTGAAGAGGAGTTGCGTTTTAATTTTTTTGTCGAAAAACGTTTTGCTAATTCCTGCTGAGACGGTATATTTGGGGTCGAAAGAGAAGATTCCCTCTTGTCCTGAGGTATGATACAAATAATTGACATAGATATTGAAATGTTTGGGCAAATCGAAACTATGATAAGTGAAGAAATAGAAAAATGGTTTTTCGGTGTTCAAAGTATAGCCGCCGCCTTTTTCGTAATTCATTTTTGTGTATGAGAAACTAAACGAATTGTATGTTGTCCAAATTCCCATTTGATACGGCAAATTTAGTGTTACTGCAAATTGGTCTGAGTTGTCAAGATTTTCATTAACCGCTGCGACAATTCCTTTTACTTCTTTGATATACAAAGAAAGTGGTTTTTCTGTGTGCGTATAATCAAGCGACAGTGATGCTAATTCCATAAACGAAACCGTCCAATTAAACGCATCTTCTTTTTGTGGCACGAGATTCGGATTTCCTTCGAAATATGTTACCGAGTCAATATAATTTCTTTCTGTACTCAAATCTTGAAACGATGGTCGAGACACTTTTTTCGAATACGATAAACTTGTTTTCAATAATTTCGAGAAATGATAAGTTGCGTTAAAATTGGGGAAGAAATCGTTGTATTTTCTGTCGGGAAAGCCGTTTTCGTCGAGAGTTGTTGTGCCGCTCATTTTCCAAATTTCGTAACGCACGCCTGCGGAGAGAGAAAGTTTGTTCATTTTTTTGCGAACTAAACTATATCCAGCAAGCAAATTTTCGTTATATTTAAAAGTTTGCGACAAATCATTGACTCTTTCCCACGTATCATTTAATTTCATTTGAAAATCGGTAACATCATTACTCTCAATATTGACGTATTTTACACCTGCTTCGATGGCAAAACCTGAATTTCCGAGAGGTTTAACATAATCAACAACGGCAGAACCCATTTTGTATTCTCTGTTGTTGTTATTTTTTCGAAGATACGCAAGAGTGCTTGTTGAACGTTCAATTTGTTCCGAAATATTTTCAACATTGTCTGTGTTAAATATTGAATAATCAAATTGTGTTGAGATGGAATGTCCCAAAGTATCCAGTTCGTTGTTGTAATTTAACGTGAAAAAATGATTATTCATATTGTAATTTGCGTCAGTTTGTGTTTTATAATTTGTTATTGACCCAAGTTTTTCGACAACATTTATGTTGTTAGATTCGTCTTTGAAATCGCGAAGTTGTGCGGAATAACGAACTCCAATATAACTTGACAAAGTTAAATCGTAACTTGTCTCGATGGTGAAAATTTTAGGAAATTTATAATTTCGACTGCGTTCAACTTCGTTGGTCATATAAGTTTTGTACGTTTGATAATCGAAAACTCTGTAATATTCGTTGGTAACTTTCACATTTGCCAAATTGGTTATATACTCAAATTTTCCGCCTAAACGTTTGTATTTAAAAGAAAAATTAAACGATTCATATAATCGCCAATATGTTCCTTTTGTTACATAAGTTGTATTTCGAATGTTATACCCGATTCGATTTCGTTTAGTTTTTATCAAAATGACAGCAGAAACATCGGCATCATATTTCGCTCCAGGGTTTGAGTCAATAATGATTTTTGCAATATTTTCAGACCCAATGTCCTTAATTTCGTCTGCGGAAGCTTCTCTGCCGTCAATATAAATTTTCGTTTTTCCTTTTCCAAAAACGCTGACGTTGTCGTCTTTGTCAACAACAACTTTTGCACTTTTTCGCAAAACATCAATAGCCGTTCCTGACGAGCTGAGCGGCGTACTTTCCACATTGACGATGGTTTTTGCCTCAGCATATTCAAATTGCGGCACCGAAGAACGAACAACAACTTCGTTCAATGTGGCAGAAGTGCTGAGAGTGATTTCTCCCAAATTGACTAAGGTATCTGTGGAGTTTCTGTTGACGGGAATAATAGTTTTCGCAAACGACATCGCTTGAAAAGCAACGAGAAATTGCGTTTGTTCAACTCCGCTGATTCTAATTTTTTCGTCAAAAAAAGCATCGCCTTTTATCAGAGATGAATCTTTTGAACTCAAAATTAAAACGTTCATAAACTCAATTTTTGCATTATTTTCGCTTTTTAATGTTGCGACAACACTGCATGGAACACTTTTCTGTCCCCACATTTCGATAAACGAAAAGAGAAATAAACTTGCAAG
>DYQK01000089.1:11657-14218 GCA_020719385.1 Rikenella microfusus
TGCATAGCAATTTGTTCGAGAGGTAAAATTTTATCAACAGCACCTAACTTTACTGCTTCTTTTGGCATTCCGTACACGACGCAGGATTTTTCGTCCTGAGCGATGGTTTTTGCTCCTGCTTCTTTCATTTCGAGTAAACCTTTTGCTCCGTCATCGCCCATTCCTGTCATTATTACTCCGACGGCGTTGCCGCCTGCATACCTTGCTGTTGACCGAAACAAAACATCAACTGAAGGTCGATGGCGATTTACTAAAGGTCCATCTTTTACTTCAACGAAGTATTTCGCTCCGCTTCGTTTTAAAAGTGTGTGTTTGTTTCCAGGGGCAATTAAGGCTCTGCCTCTGAGAACCGTGTCGCCGTCTTCTGCTTCTTTGACAGATATTTTACATAATTCATTTAGGCGATTTGCGAAGGAACGCGTAAAATGTTCAGGCATATGTTGAACAATAACTATTCCAGGACAATCTAAGGGCAAGGCTTCGAGAAATACCCGCAACGCTTCTGTTCCGCCTGTTGAAGCACCAACGGCAACAACAATATCGGTAGTTTTTATCATACTATAATTTACCGCTTTCGGAATAACTACGTCAGCAGATAATTTGGGTTGAACATTAAACGAAGCAAAACTTTTCCGCGTCACTCTTGACATTGCAGCGGCTTTTACTGCGTCACAGAGACGAATTTTTGACTCTTCTAAAAATTGTTTCGTACTCAAAACAGGTTTTGTGATAATTTCTAACGCCCCATATTCAAGTGCTTTGAGTGCAGTTTCGCTGCCCTTGTCTGTTAAACTTGAAATAACTACAACAGGCATTGGATGTTGAATCATAATTTTTTTCAAAAATGTTAGTCCATCCATTCGGGGCATCTCTATGTCGAGAGTTATCACATCGGGAACTTCTATTTGTATTTTCTTCGCAGCGATATATGGGTCAGAAGCAGTTCCGATGACTTCTATCATTGGATCTGCTTCGAAAATGGCAGTTAAAGTTTGCCGTACAACTGCCGAATCATCAACAATTAAGACGCGAATAGTTTTGTTCATAATTTTTCAACCAAAATTTATTTACAAATTTATATTTTTTTTTCGAAAAAACAAATTAATTCGAAAAAAATTTTTACTTTTGCGGCTGAAATTTTTAATTTATCAAAATATGAATCAAGAAGGAACTTTACAAATTAAGGATTCCACAGGAAATCCTGCTCCCCTGGGCTTATACGGCTTTGCCCTTACAACAATTTTGTTAAATATTCATAACATTGGAGTTTTCCCTCTCGACTCAATGATTATGGCGATGGGAATTTTTTACGGTGGACTTGCTCAAGTGATTGTCGGAATTATGGAATGGAAGAAAAAAAATACGTTCGGAACAGTTGCGTTCACTTCATACGGCTTTTTTTGGATGACTCTCGTAGGTTTAATGATTCTTCCCAAATTAGGATGGGGACTTCCAGCAACATCAGCATCAATGGCGGCATACTTAGCCGTGTGGGGATTATTTAGTCTTATTTTATTTGTCGGAACTTTAACCTCAAACAAAGCAATTCAGTTTGTTTTTGGAACATTAGTCATTTTATTTGCGTTACTTTCCATCGGAGACGCATTAGAATCTGTCTCAATAAAACATTTGGCGGGTTATGTCGGAATTATTTGCGGACTTTCTGCGATGTATTTGGCAAGTGCCGAGGTTTTAAACGAAATGTATGGAAAAACAATTTTGCCAATAGGTGCAAAAAAATAATTTTTTCACAAAAAAATATTTACGGTATGAAAAAATAATTCATACCGTTTTTTTCTGAAAAATAAATTTTAGTCAAAAACCTTGAAAAATAAAAAAATTTAACGAAATGCACGAAAAAACCGCTATGTCTTTAGCGTAGCGGATGAACTTGCTGATTTTTCGACTGTCCGTTTTACGGACACATTTCGAAAAATCAAAAAAAATTAATTTCTGTTTTGCTTTTTCGAAAAAATATATTAATTTTGCAAAAGTTATCCGCCAAAGATGTTACGTGCTTACAAATATCGAATTTATCCCACAAAATCACAAATCGAAATGTTTGCGAAACATTTTGGTTGTGTGCGTTTTGTCTACAATTATTTTCTCAAAAAACGGACTGATTCTTACGAAAAAGATAAAACTTCGATTTCGTATTACGAAATGCAGGCAGAATTGCCCATTTTGAAAAAAAAAGAAGAGACGAAATGGTTAAAAGAAGTCAATAGTCAGAGTTTACAAGTCGAACGATTGACATTTTTGCAGAAAAAACATTCTCGCAAAGTTAAAAATGGCAAAAATCGAGAGAAATCGAGAATCGAAGTGGCGAAATGTTACAAATGTGCTTGGCGCGGAATAAATTTGATAAAAATCGACAGATTCGCTCCGAGCAGCAAAAAATGTTCAGTCTGTGGAAATGTTAAACATTACTTGACGCTTGCCGACAGAGAATATTGTTGTGATTTTTGTGGTGCAAAATTGGATAGAGATTTCAATGCTGCGTTAAACATTCGCAAGTTTGGTTTAGAAAAAATATTCGTAGGACCGGAATTGTCCGAAGT
>DYQK01000208.1 GCA_020719385.1 Rikenella microfusus
TCGATTTGGACGAAAACGCAGTGAAAATTTGTCAAAAAATTCTGTTTCGCAAAAGTGAAATATTTTGTGAAAATATAAAATGCGGCAATTCGTTAATTGACAATTCTGAAATTGCATTGGAAAAAGCGTTTCTTTGGGAAAACGAATTTTCTGACACTTTTAAAAACGGCGGTTTTGACGTTATTGTCGGAAATCCGCCTTACGGTGCAGAGTTGTCGAAGAATTATCAAAAATTTTTAATAGAAAAATTTGAGTCAAACAGCAGCGAAACGGTGATTTTTTTCATTAAACAAGCGTTAAATTTGTTAAAACATTCCGGGATTTTGAGTTTTATTATTCCGAAGTCGTTTATTTTTGCGTCTCATTACAAAAAAATTCGAGATTTTGTGTGGAATAATTTGCGTTTAATTGTCGATTGTAAAAAAGTTTGGAAAGAAGTAAATCTTGAGCAAGTGATAATTCAAGTTTGGAAGACAAAAATTTTCGAAAATTACGCAACAGGTTTTTTGGAAAATAAAAAAGTTATCTCGTCTTTCGAAGTTTGCAAAAAAGATGCGAAATTATTTGATTTTTTTGTAAACGGCGTTTCTTTCGATGAAATTTTGCTTGCAAAAAAAATTCTTGACAATTCTTTGAAATTAAATGATGTTGCAGAAAACATGGCAGGTGCTTCGATTCAAAAATATCTTGTTGATATTCAAGATTTTAATGATTCTTATTTAGATGTTATCGGTGGAGCAAATTTCAACAAAGTTGAAATTCATTCTTTCAAAGGTAAAATTGACAAGAAATTTGCAACGGATGAGAATTATTTTGTGAAATCAAATTCAGTTTTGGTGCAAAATATTCAAACTTATTTGCAGTCAACAGACACTTTGCGAATTACCGCTTGCATTCCTGACGAAAAATTTGTGAAAAAGTTGGTTTTGGTGAGTACGGTTAATCAAATTACTGTCAAAAATGAGTTTTTACAAAATTTTTCGAAGGAATTTTTGTGGTGCGTTTTAAATTCGAAGTTAATTGGTTGGTTCGCACATCGATTTATTTTTGCAAAAGCAGAAATGACGATGCATTTTAATAATCCTACTACTTCTCGCTTGCCGATTCCAAGAATTTCTGTTGAGGAAAATCAAATTTTTATCGAGAAAGCAAAAATTTTGCAGGAAAAAAGTTTAGAAAAACAAAAAATTCTGAAGGAATTTTTAATGTTATTGCAAAAAAATCTGAATTTACAAAAATTTTCGCGAAAAATCTCTGAATTTTATTTGCTTGAGTATAAAAATTTTGTTTCTGAATTGAAAAAACAGAATATTTTTATCAAAAAAATAGAATATTTCGAAATTTTTGATAATTACAAAACAAAAATCAACGAAATTTATTTCGAAATACAAAAAATTGACAACGAAATTGAACAATTTGTTCGAAAATCTTACAAATTATCGGAATAAAAACTTTGAAAGGTTTTTTTATTTTGCGAAAATAATTTAATTTTGTAACGAAAAAATTTTTTTATGTCCCTTTTTCAGAAAATTATTGTCAACAGACATCTCAAAAATCTCAATATCGAAAAAGCACAGCAAGCATTCGATATGTATAAGCAATATTTCAGTGATAAAATTCGACTCACCAATATTATGCTTCTCAAAGAAGAGAATTATCAAGAAGGTTTTCTCCGAGAATTGTTTGTCGAAGTCTTGGGTTATACCATTAATCCGAATGAAAATTACAATTTAACCACTGAATTTAAAAATCAGACAGATAATCGCAAAGCCGACGGCGCCATTTTGAAAAATAACGAAGCAATTGGAGTTATTGAGTTAAAATCAACGAAAGTCATTGATTTAAAATACATTACCGACCAAGCGTTTAGTTACAAAAATAATCAGCCGAATTGTCTGTATGTCATTACTTCGAATTTTCATTTTTTGCGTTTTTACATCGAAAATGCGGTAAATTACGAGGAATTTGATTTGTTTGATTTAGATTTCGATGATTTTAAACGGTTATATTTATTTCTCTGCAAAGAAAGTATTTTTGCAGATTTGCCGTTGAAATTGCAAGAAGAAACTAAATTTCACGAGGAAACTATCACCGAAAAATTTTACCGCGATTATAAACGTTTCAAAGATAACATTTTCGAAAGTGTTTCGCTGCGAAACCCACATTTCGACGAAGTTACGTTGTTGAAAAAATCGCAAAAACTCTTAGACCGCGTCATTTTTGTTGCTTTTGCCGAAGACAAAGGTTTAATACCGCCCAACGCACTCTCGCGAACCATCGACAAGTGGAAACTTTTTGTCAACGAAGGCGAAGAAATGCCGCTTTATTCGAGGTATCAAAAATTATTTAACCATTTCAATATTGGTTTTGTCTACAAAGATTGGGGCAGAATTCCTGCATACAACGGCGGTTTATTTTTCCACGACGACATTCTCGACAACCCCAATTTCATTATTGACAACGACATTCTCGAAAAAGGCGTTCTTAGCATCGCAAAATACGATTTTGCCACAGAAATTGACGTCAATATTTTGGGACACGTTTTCGAACATTCGTTGAACGAATTGGACGAAATACAAAAAAACAACGAAAGCGGCACACGTAAAAAATTCGGAATTTTTTATACACCCGATTTTATCACGCAATATATTTGCGAAAATACTATCGGCAGAATTTGTGCAGACAAAAAAACCGAATTAAACTTCGACAACACAAAAAACAAAAAAGAATTTGTCGAAAAGTTAAAATTGTATAAAAATTGGCTTTTCGAAATCAAAATTCTCGACCCTGCTTGTGGAAGCGGTGCATTTTTGGTTGCAGCACTGAATTTTTTAATCAAAGAACACAAACAAATCGAGGAACTTTTGTTCCAGGCAACAGGGAAAAAACAACATTTTCCCGACACCGACAAAATGATTTTGGAAAAAAATATTTTCGGCGTAGACATCAATGAGGAAAGTGTGGATATTACAAAACTTTCGTTGTGGTTACAAACTGCCAAAATTGACAGAAAATTGTCTTATTTGTCGGAAAATATAAAATGCGGCAATTCGTTAATTGAC
>DYQK01000090.1:0-4680 GCA_020719385.1 Rikenella microfusus
TTTCCAACAAAGATTTGATAGATATTTATTTGGCAAATCTCAACACAAAACATACATTGGTTATTTCTGATGCGTGTTTTAGCGGGGCAATTGGTCGTGATGTGAATGTGAATATGGAATTGCCCAAAAAATTATATGAATCGCCGAGTCGCACTGCGATGACAAGCGGCAATGAAGAATCCGTACCCAACAAAAGTATTTTTTTCGAATTTTTATTTAAAAGTTTGAAAAATAATACGAAAAAATATTTTGCTGCTTCAGAGATTTTCGTTGAGATAAGAGAAAAAGTCTTTCAAAGTACCCAAAAACTTCCACAATACGGAGTTATTCCAGGACTTGACGACAGAGGCGGCGATTTTATTTTCATTCGCAAATAAAATTCATGTTGAGAAAAATTTTAGAGAACTTTTCAAAAAAATTCTCTAAAATCATTTGTTAATGTAAAATTTTAAAAACCAATTCTTTGAGTAATTCGCCTGCGTTAGCCGAAACATTGCCAAAACCTTTGCTTTTCATATCAAATTCCCGCAACAACGCAATAATCTCGACAAGTTTTGCTTTAGAATATTTTTTTGAAGTCTCCTCGTAATCTCGCAAAAAATACGGATTTACCTGCAAAACTGACGCCACCGTCTTCTTATCATCGACATAATGATACGCAAGAACTTTCGAAAAATAAAAATACAAAGACGTAATGGTTACAACTATCGGATTATCTCGCTGATTATCGGCAAAATAATTCACTATTCGCTGTGCCTTGAGATGATCCTTTCTCATTAACGCATTTTGTAACTCAAAATTATTGTATTCTTTGCTAATTCCTACGTTTTTTTCGATATGCTCAATGGTTATTTTCGTTTTTTGCGGCAACGAAATAAACAATTTATCCAATTCATTGGCAATTTTACTCAAATTATTCCCCAAAAAATCAGTCAACAATGAAGAAGCAACCATATCTATCTCATATTGATGCTCCAAAACATATTTCTCTATCCAACTTGGCACCTGATTTTCATACAATTTTTTTGTTTCAAGCAAAATTCCATTCTCTTCAATGGTTTTATATAATTTTTTTCGCTTGTCAAGAGTTTTGTATTTGTAACAAATCACTAAAATTGTACTCTTCGAAGGTTTTTGTGCGTAAAAAACCAAATTTTCGATGTCTTTTACCTCTTGAGCTTCCTTGACAACAATTACCTGATAGTCCGACATCATCGGAAAACGTCTTGCGGCGTTGTCAATTTGTGCTGCGGCAATATCTTTGCCGTACAGAATGGTTTGATTAAACGCTTTTTGGTCTTCAGGTAACACATTTTTCTCGATAAAATCAGAAATTTTATCAATAAAATAAGTCTCTTCGCCTGAAAGAAAATAAATTGGTTTGTATTTTTTGCTTTGTATTTCCTTAAAAATTTGTTCAAAAGTCATAACAAATTATTTTTTTAATTTTGAGTCTAACCAAGTAATTGCTTCTCCTTCGTTATCAAAAATTTTTGAAATAAAATTTACATCCGAATCGTCTGCAACGGTTTGCTGTACTGAAATTTGTGCGAAAATATCAGGAGAAACAACAATAGCCGCTTCTTTTAATTGCAACGCCATAACTTCGGGGAAAACATTTTGATTATGCCACTCCTGCAATTCAGGAACAATAACATAGAAAAAATTTCTCATATCAAGCAACTGTGACGAACTTTTTAACGAAGCAGAAAGCCGCCAATCTTTTACCGATTCTGTAGATTTTAAAAATTCTTCTTTGTAAAGTTCATCAGTAAGATGAACTGTTTCAGGAAAATAAACCGTAACAAGACGACTTTTCTCCTCGTCATAAATTGTTTTCGAAAATTTCGATTCGTAAATTAAAAACATAAGTTAAATTTTTGAAAAAAACATAAAACTTCACTTTGCAAAAGTATAAATATTTTTCAATTTTACAAAAAATATAGCGAAAAATTTTATTTTTTGAGAAAAACTGTTGCCATCGTTTTGAACAATGGCAACAACAAATGATGAAAAAACTACAAAGTATAAGTTAAATTTGAAAAAATAGTTAACGAAAAAGGATAATCATACACTTTTCTGTCAATACTCAAAGGTAAAAATGAATATTTTAACGTTGGTTCGATTCCCAAAGCCCAATGTTTTGTCAAAGAATACTCGATTCCGACAGAAAGATTGCCGCTGAGGTTCAATAAATTAATATTTTTCGTCTCGCCGCTCCAAAATTCGCTCTTGCTGTTGTGAATAAACGCAGAATTTTTTATCAAAGTTTGAAGACTTGCTCCCGCAGCAACAAAACCATTGACTCGATGATTTAAAAAATTGTAACGAATCATCAAGGGCATTTCGAGATAATGAAAATTTTGCGTCAAATTTATATCAAAACGATAAACTGTAAGATTCGCTGCGTAAATTTCTTTGCTATAAACCGTGCCGTGTTGTCTGATGTCTTCGATTTTTTCGCTATTTTTTGCATCAAAATTCACCCGACCAATAGACGGATTATAAGTAAAATACGAATTTTCGAAACTCGAAGAAGTTTTTGTTATCGCAATTCTCTCGACTTCCTGACTTTTTTTCGCATAAATTATTCCTGCCGAAAAACTCCAATGCGAATGAAATTGATACGCAACATTTAACCCATACGAAAATGCTGCAACAGGTTTCGCTTCATTATTCGGGTAAACCTGCGTTATTGCTTGCTGCATTTCTTTCGAAATATTCTTCTCGGTTTGTACAGGAAAACGAATATTTAACGCAAAAACTGGAGCCGCCTGAGCGTTTATTCGCCATTTCTTCGTAAAATTGTCTTTTTCAAAAAGTTTAATTTTCACAGAATCAGAAAGTGTGTTAGAGAAATCAACAGAAATTTCTTTGCAAAAATCAATAATAGAATCTCTTTTCGCTATTTCTGTGAAATGTTGTCTTGCAGAATCTTGAGAAAATGTTAAATTTTTATTTTCCGAGAAATGTTGAGATTCCGTAGAATCTGTTTTTTCTGAAATTTGCGAATATTGACTTTGGGCTGAAACAGAAATTTGCGAATTTTTCTTTTTTCCCAACGAAGCCAATTCTATTGAAGTTAAATTTTTTGTATTCCTCGCCACTTCGAGAGGAATATTTTTTTGCGAAAACCAATAACCCAACCCAAACATCAAAAACCAAGTTGCCGCCACGGCAAACCAACGCAAAATGAAACCATATTTTTTGCGGCGTTTTTCGACCAAATCACTTTCTATGCCTTCCCAAGCGAAATTGGGAACTTCAACTTCGAAATTTTGTAATTTCTCACAAAATAATTTGTCAATTTTATGTTTAGAATCATCCTGCATAGTTTAATTGTTTTATTTTTTCCGATGAATAAAAGTGTGCGATAACTTTTTCTTGCAAAACTTTTCTTGCTCTTGATAAATTGGACTTCGAAGTGCTGACTGAAATGTTTAACATCTCGGCAATTTCATCGTGAGAATAGCCGTCAATGGCATACAAATTAAAAACCATTTGATATTGCGGCGAAAGTTCCTGTATAAATTTCATTAAATCGGCGGCATCAATGTTGGAAGTGATGTCATCGCAAGAGAAATCTTCCTTCATTTCTTTTACGTCACTGGCGAGATACATTATATTGTCGTGGCGGCAAGATTCTAAGGCGGTGTTTACCATAATTCTTCGCATCCAACCCTCGAATGAACCTTCGTTTTTGAAATTTTTGACGTTTTGAAAAATTTTTATAAAACCGTCGTGCAAAACATCCTCGGCTTCGACAGTGTTTTTAGTGTATCTCAAGCAAATTCCGTACATTTTCGGAGAAAGTAACTTGAACAATTTTGATTGAGCCTCGCTTTTCCCTTGAATGCAGCCTTTGATTATTTTTTCTAATGTTGTTTCCAAAATAGTTCTCTTTTTTTGTGTAAATATCTTTGTTTAAAGATGTTTTTTGAGGGTAAAAGGTTGCGTGAGAGTGAAAATATTTTTCTGAAAGAAGCAACCTTTCGCAAAAATCAAGAGTCAAGAAAAATGAGGAACGTTTTTAGAGTGATTAAATTTATCCTTATTTTTATTTTTTGAGAATTTTTTAAAAAGACAGTTACAATTTTTTTATTTCTCAATAATAAAAATGGGATAAATTTTTTCCGAGTAAAAAAACAGAGACTTTTGTAAAAAAGCCTCTGTTGATAAAAACTAAAAACCTATGAATCTGATTTCTAATTAGCGAGCTGGTTGGTCTTGAATTTTAACTTCAATTGTTATTTCAGTGCTGAGAGCTGTAACTTTGAAAACGCCATATTTTCCAGCAGCGGTTTTGAAAGCAACAACATCGCCATTTGCGAGACTTGATACTCTTGTTGTGCCTGCGGTGAGAGCAGCTACACTTGCATAAGTTGCACCGTCAAAATCAGCAGCGGTAACTTTTCCAAATTTGGTGTCATTTTTAGGATTCCAATTTGCCCAATTAACTGCGTTACTCCAAGTAATCGTTTGAATTTGGTCATCGGTTGGACCTGCAATAAATTTGCCAAGTGTTGAACCCGAATAGAAAATCATATCAATTTTGCCATAATTTGCAGCAACATCGGCGAGTTTGTAAACTGTTCCGTCAAATGCAGCAGCAAAACTGCCTGTAGTAGCGGTTTGGTCGCCCATTGTGATAGTTAAAGTTTTCATTGTACCTGCGTTAGC
>DYQK01000090.1:4780-14123 GCA_020719385.1 Rikenella microfusus
GGAGCTGTTTTTGTTGATTTATCGTCTGAACCACAACTTGTCATGAAGGCTAAGGAGCCAACGAATACGAATGCGAGCAAAAATGCACTGATTCTTTTTACCATAGTAGTAAATGATTTTAGGTTAATTTTAAAAGAATTTGTTTGTTTAAAATTGCGGTGCAAAAGTAAACATTATTTTTTAATTTCAAAACTTTTGCACAATTTTTTTTCATTACAAAGATGTTTTTTGAGGGTAAAAGGTTGCGTCAGAAAATAATTTTTTTTCAAAAAAATCTTATTTCGTTGAATATCAAGCACTTAATTTTTAAATTTCTTTCACCTCAAAGGGCAAAGAAATTACTTTCGAGATTTCAATTCCTCTATCTCGAATCACAATATCGCCTTGTTTATAGAGCCAAATTACTTTTACATTTTTCCCATTATCGAACAAAGGTTCAAATTCTATGAGAATTTTAACGAATTTTCGTGCTGAGGCAGAGTTAAAATATTCAAGTTGAAAAATGATTTCAGTTTTTTCCTGCGGATTTTTTACATATTCCGACACCCAATCAAAAATCGGTGCGAAAAACGAGTTAGAATCCTCAGGCAAAGAACGTTCTTTAAACGTAATTTTCCCTGACGGCAAAAGTTCAACATACGGAGTATCTTCGGTTTTTTCTCTCAATAATTCCTCCATTTTGTTATTTTTTCGGTTTAACAACAACAGGTGCTTTATAAGATTTTAATTCGAAAGGAATTTTTACAATACTGCGAATTTCCTCGCCGCTTTCTTTTATCATCTCATCGCTTTCCTCGTAATACCAATTAATTTTGACGGCATTTTTTGTCTTTGCGATTTTCTCGAGTTCAAAAAGAATAGACATAATCTTCCGCGAAGATGACGAATTAAAATAATCAAGTCGAAAATTAAATTCGGTTATAGAATTCGGACTTTTCACATAAGACTCCAGCCACGCCTCAACTGGTGCGTAAAACTGTGCCGAATCCTCAGGCAATGAACGACCAGATATCTCAAATATTTGATTCTCACAGTCCAACGTCACTTGCGGACAATCTTTTGTACCCTTAATATAAAGAGGTTTTTGCATAAAATTTACAATTTTGACAATAAAATTCGTTGCAAAAATAAATCATTTTTTTCTTTTTTCAAAGAAATTCTGAAATTTTGTTTAATAAAATCAAATTTTCTCATTCTCTCACACAACTGCTCGCATTGTGAAGAACGAAATTGCCTCATTTATCTTTTGAAAATGATATTGAAAATTACAATTTGAAAGTCGAATAATGTCAATAAGACCAAGACCAGCACCGCCGTGTTCGGTCTCGTTGCCCTCGCGCAAATATTTTCTGTACAAAGAATTTAACTCGGAAACAGACAACTTCGAAAATGCGTTTAATTTCTCTTCAAAATCAACAACATAATGATTTTCAACATAATTCCCACTTGTTATCGCAAAATATTCACCAAATTTCTCCATAAAAAATATGCCTTCCTTCACTCCTTCTTCGTTTACAAAAGAATGTTTTGGAATATTTTGCAAAATTTCGCCCAACACAAAAAAAGTATTCTTATCGTGAACATTCACAAAAGACGACATATTCTCCTCAACCATTTTCAAAACGGGCAAAATTAATTCTTGCGAAAAATTCCCTTTCAAAAGTAATAAAATATTTTCACCACTCAACTTTGAATGCAACTGCTGCGTAGACTCAATAGTTAAATTTATCTCGTCTTCGGAAGGATTCTTTTTCCCACTCATTTTTATTTGAAGGTAAAAATAGGTATATTCATCGTTGATAGGCTCGAAAAAACACTCAAGTTTGTGTCCAGATTTGCGTGCCATCTCGATTAGTCCGAGACCTGCACCGCGCTGAATCCCGTCTTGCTCTTGAGACAAAACTTCCATATACAACGACTTTAACTCTTCTTGCGTCAAAGTATTTAAACGACCAATACGATTTTTTAACATCTCGGTTTTTACATTTGGGATAACATTCGCAGACGCAATATAATAAGTTGCCCCGATATTGCGAATTTGAAACAAAGATGGTTTCGGCAAATTGCCCTCAACGGGAATATTTCCGCTGTGCCGCACAATATTTTGAAAACTCTCAACCATCAAAAATGAAACTTTATTCCGCATTTTTGACAGCTCAGCCACATGGTCAATGTTCGATTCACTCAACTGAATCAACATATCAGTAATTTCATCGTGAATATTTCCCAAATATGAAAACGACAAATAATCTTTTTTTAAATCTAAAAAAGTTTCGAAAATAAATTCTGGAGACATAAAAATGAAAATTTTTTGCAGGCAAAGATAAATTTTTTTTGTTAATTTTCAAATTTTTCATAACATTTTTCGATATTTTTTAGAAAAAAATTAATTTTATCAAATTTTCGAGAAACTTGATAGAATTTTTTTGTAAAAAACAAATTTATTTGATGGAAATTTCGTTAATTTCTCCGTTTTTAAATTTTCGAATGTTAAACGCAATCCCATCAATTAAACGTTTGCGACTTTCCTGCGAAGTCCAAGCAATATGCGGCGTGAAGAAAATATTTTTCAACTCAAATAACGGAATATTTTCCCGCGGCGGCTCTTGAGACAAAACATCCATCGCTGCGGAACGAATAATTTTATTTTTCAACGCAAAATATAAATCCGCCTCATTGACAATTCCGCCTCTTGCGGTATTTATCAATATTGCTGTTGGTTTCATCATTCGTAACTCATTGATAGTTATTAAATTATGAGTCTGTTGAGTCAAAGGAACGTGAATGGTTAAAATATCACTTTCTCGAAGTAAAGTTTCAAAATCGACTTGCAAAATATTTTCTGAAACAGGAATACTTTCTCGTTTTGCGACAAATATTTTCATTCCAAATGCTTTTCCAATTTCAGCAATTCGTTTTCCAATTGTTCCAAAACCAAGAATACCTAAATTTTTCTGAAAAACTTCGAAAATTGGGTGAGTTAACATCGCAAAAGTTTTCGATTTCTGCCATTTTCCCAAACGAATATCTTGCACAAAATCGAGATAAGAAGTTTGCAAATTCAAAATACTTGCCCAAACCAGTTGGGCGACAGACTCTGTGGAATAAGATTTCACATTTGCCACAACGATATTTCGTTTTTTTGCCGCAGAAATATCAATGTTGTTGTAGCCCGTTGCCGCAACGCAAATTAATTTCAAATTTTTTGCCTCAGACATTTCTTTTTCACCGAGAACAACTTTATTTGTGATAACAATTTCTGCTTTTTCGATTCGCAAAAAAACTTCATCGGGTGCAGTTAGTTCGAAAATTTCTAATTCTCCTTGTTCAGAAATGCTTGATAAATCAATATCTTTGCCGACAGTTTCTCTGTCTAAGAAAACTATTTTCATAAAAAAATTTCGTTAAGTATAAGATTCTTTTTCGATATAAGAGATTATAATTTCTAAATCTGCAATATGCCGCAAAATTGCAAAAGATGCTTCGAGATAATTTTTTTCGACAAAAATATTTTCGATATGTTGAAAAATTGGAAAAAATAATTTTTCAAAATTTTGATTTTCTATTCCAAAAGTTACTCTTCCCATTTCAAATTCTCTTTCTGATGTTTGCAAAGAATTTAAAATTTGCGAATTTAATCCGATTCCTATTTTTCGAGAGTAAAATTCGATATTTTTTTGTTGAGAAAAATTATTTATTTCGCAAGAAATCATTTTTAAAAGTCCAAAAACGTAAAAATTGTCCTTTCTGATTCTTTTTTCGCCGATTAAAACGGGATAACGAAACTTTGAATCGCTTAATTTAATGGCAAAACTGTCGCCGAGAGAGAATAATTTTTTTGTTTTCATTGTTCAGGTAACGGTAAAATACTCACAAAAACGACTGAAAATAAAATTATCAAAGATTTTTTATGAAAAAAGGAATAATAACAGTCGTTGTAATAATTTAATTTTTCAAAAAACGTTTATTGAACCCTAATAACACAGAAAATGTTGTCAGGGTTAGAAAAAGTTTAAAGAACAATATAATCTTCAGGATTCACAGGAACGCCGTTATGCCACAACTCGAAATGTAAATGTGGACCAGTGGTCAATTCTCCTGAATTTCCGACAATAGCAATTCCTTCGCCTGCGTTTACGTGGTCGCCGCTTTTTTTCAATAAAATTGAGTTGTGTTTGTAGACAGAAACTAAATTGTTGTCGTGCTGAATTTGAATGACATAACCTGTTTCTAAGGTCCAAGTTGCCATGACAACCGTTCCATCCAATGTTGCCAAAACCGCTTCTGTGGGCGAGGCGGCAATGTCAATGCCATAATGCGACTCCGAAGGGTTGAACTTTGCGGTAATATAACCTTTTACGGGTACAAAAAAATGCAAATGCTCGAAAGGATTTTTCGATTTCGGATTTTTAATCACCGATAAATTGCTTTGCTCCTCCGATTCTATTTGTTTTCGCAAAACTGAATCGTGCTGCGATTTGCGAAGTTTTATATCCGAATATTTTGTGGTTGTGTCTCTTTTGTCAAAATAATCATTCGGATTTTTCCCTTGCAACACATTTTTTAAATTTTCGAGATAAATATCTCGCATTTTAATTTGTTGCTCCAGAGAATCGATGCGAATGATATTTTCCATCACTTGTCTCTGCAATTTGCTGTCGGTGTAAGAAGGCAGAAAGGCGTTTAACGGAGTAAAAACGAAAAGCAATATCACCAAAAAAGCGATAAGCATCACAAAAATACCGATATAAGTAAACAAATTTAACCGCGAGAGGTGAAATTTCCACACTTCCTCTAATGTTGCCTCGTTGTGAACGGTTAATCGATATTTGTTTTTGAGTTTTAAAAGGAGAGATTCTTTGTTAAACTTCATAATTGCAGAGAAATTCGAAATTGTTTAATAAAAGAAAGGGGCAAAAAAATTGGCCCCTCTTAATTTTTTTGAGACTTTATTCTCAAACATTTGTCTGATAAACAAATTATTTCACCATTTTCACAATTGCTTCGAAGGCTGAGGGGTGATTCATTGCCAAATCGGCGAGTGCTTTGCGATTTAACGCAATATTTTTCTTTGCAACTAAACCGATAAATTTCGAGTACGACAAACCATATTGACGCACAGCAGCATTGAGACGAGTAATCCAAATGGAACGGTAAATTCCTTTTTTGTCTTTTCTATCTCGATAAGCGTATGTTAAGCCTTTTTCGAGAGAGTTTTTTGCTACGGTCCAAACGTTTCCTCTTGGTCCACGCGCGCCGGCGGTGAGTTTTAACATTTTTTTACGTCTTGCTCTCGAAGCAACTGAATTGACTGAACGTGGCATATTAAAAAATTGTTTTTTCGAAAAATGGCGTTCTTCCTTATAGAAAGAAACTTCAATTTTTGCTCAAATTTCGATGGTGAATAAATAAGTTAAAATCTTGATTTTCAAGAAGTTTCGTTTAATAAGAATATTAAACTTTCGCACTGCAAAAGTAAAGTATTTTTTCGAATTTACAAAATTATAATGTTAATTTTTATTTTATTTTTATTAAAAAGAGTTAATAGATTTTTCTAAATATTCTTTTACCTTTGCAAAATTAATGTTATCTCCAACTTTTTTACCTAAAAATGTGCCGCCGCGTAATTTTCCTTCTGCATCGATGGAAAATTCTGAAGTTTTTAACGCATTTTTTATCGCAAAAATCGTTTTTTCAACATTCGAAGCGTTGAGTCCACCTGCAAAAACCAATTTTTTACTCTCAATTTTTAAATTTTTTATCACTTCGAGATAATCAAAATTCATTTCTCTGCCTCTTCCACCTGAAAAATCACACAAAAAATAATCACAAAAATCAAAATATTGAGAAATAAAATGTTTCAAAATCTCAAAATGTTTAAATTCCTCTTTCCACAAAGGTATTTGAAGGATTATTTTCATATCGGAATATTTATTTTTAACTTTTTGCAACTCAATAACATCAGGATTTTTGATATTTAATTGAATTTTGCGACAAATATTTCGTTGATAAATATCTTGAAACGCAAAAATTTTCTCAATTTGCGAAAAAAGCGACAACGAATGTTGAGAATTATAATGAATAATTGAGTTATAAATTTGCGATTCTGAAATTTTTTGCAACAAAGAATAAAAAATTTCGATTTTGGGAAATCTTTTCAATGGTTCAACTTCGTCAAAAAGAATTTTTGACGACAACAAAATCCCAATATTAAACTTTCGCTCAATATGTTGGTAAATTTTTAACAAATTTATGATTTCTGAAACTTCATTCAACGTAGAAATTCCCGTTATTCCGACAAAACATTCGTTTTTCATAATTTTAAAAAAAAAAACTAAAAAATTTTCGTTTATTCTACGAAAAAATTCTCTGTCTCGTCAGTTTTTTTCTCAAAAAGATTTTCAAAATTCGATTTTAACGCAATTTTATCTCGCCACTCGCAATGCGGATAAGTTTCTACTTCAAAAATATGTTCCGCAATTTTTTCGTCAGAATCTAACTTCTCATCTTTCTCGTTGTAACCATCTTTTATCTCGAAAATGAAATTTTCATGGTTAAAATGTGGAAAAAGTGCAACGTAATTTTTTTTGTTTTCAGAAAAATTGGTCGTACTCGAAGCGATGGAATGCCAAAGAACATCGGCAATATTCGAGATTGTCTCGCGTTTCTTATCTGTCGGAGCAAAAATTATCAATTCAGAAATTGGACGCGTCAGAGCAACATACAACATATTTAACCCATCCATAAAAGCATACAATTTTTCGTTGAGATAATCTTTGTTATAAATGGTTTTTGTCAATTCTGAACGGTAATAAATCGGCAAAAACGAAAACGCATTAAATGGTTCTCGTTGCGGCTTGCTCCAAATTATCGGGGCAAGAATCGGGTTGTGGTCTAACTTCCAATCTGCATACGGAATCAAAACTACTCTAAAAGCAAGTCCTTTTGCTTTGTGAATCGTCATGACTTTTATTGCTTCTTGCTTATCTGAAAGTTGCAGCGAGAGATTTTTCCCTTCCTCGTCCCACCATTGCAGAAAATCATCAATATTTGAGATGTAAGTTTTTTCAAACGACAAAACTGCATCTTGAAAAGTACGCAAATAAGGATATTCGCTTTTTATTTCTGTCAAAGAAAAAATCGAAATACATTTTTCTGTCAATTCGTAGAGTGGGAATTTCTTCCAAGAATCAATATTCTCGACAAATTCTGCGGGCAAAAAATTTTTTAAATTCTCTCTGTCCGTTTTATTTTCGGTAAAAAATAATTGGTGCAGGTCAATATTCGCAAGAGATTCGTTTTTTAACTTGTAAAATTCATAAATCAACGTAATTAACGACATCAAATCTCGATTATCGTTGATATATTTCATCGCAGATAACAATAATTTTACTGCCGAGGAGTGCGTTAAATAAAGCGATTCCGCAGAAATAATGTCATATTGAAATGCTTGCGGATGTTGATTCAAAAAATTTAACAATAAATCAATGATTTCTCGACCATCGCGGTTTCTGCGAACTAAAATTGTGATGTCTTTTGGAGAATAATTTTTATTTTTCAACAAAAAATCGATGGTTTCGGGCAACTCTTGCGAGACTTTTTCCCGCCATTTATTGCTCATTTCAGTCCGATTTTCGACAGAAAAAAACTGAATCTTGACTCTTCCACCTGCTTTTTCTGCCTTCGGCGAAGGTTTTTGAAAACTGTCATTGTACGCATCAACTAAAATTTTATCATATTTTTCCTTACGTAATTCGGCTTTTTCGTTAATATCAAGAACTTCCTCTAAATCTTTGTTATACTCATTTTGCAAAATTTCGGGGGCAAAACGAAACAACGAATTATTGACATCAATAATATTTTTTTCACTTCTCCAATTTGTATCTAAACTTTTCGAAAGAATCATATTTTCGCCGATATCCTTCGCAACTTGTTCAAGCAACAACTTCCAATCGCCGCCTCGCCAACGATAAATTGACTGTTTAACATCGCCGACAATTAAATTTTTATTGCCATAAGCGAGCGAATTCGCAATTAACGGTTTAAAATTATGCCATTGAAAATTCGAAGTATCCTGAAATTCGTCAATTAAAATGTGATGAAACAACGTTCCAATTTTTTCATAAATAAACGGTGCCTCGTTTTCTGCGATAATTTCCCGCAAAAGCCGCGTTGTGTCGGTGATTAGCAACAAATTATTTTCCTGCCGATATTCGGGCAAAAGCGAAGCGATGTCGTGCAAAATTCCGAAACAATAAAAATTTGTCAACGTATGTTTTGCCGAGAGATAATTTTCATATTCCGTTTCATAAATTGTAATTGCCTCGTTCAAAAGCGGTGAAAGTGCGGGAAAAATTCCATCAATGGCACTTCGAATTTCTTTTTTTGCACTTTTGGCACACCAATTTTCGATTCCTTCGTTGCACTTATAAACCGTTTTGTTGGGTTCAAATTCTTTATTGAGAAGTTTTTTTGTCAAATAATTTGCAAGAATCTCAAAATTCCTTCCTAATTCTTTGGGTGAAAAAATGATGTCATTGAGAATCTGCGAAGATTTTTTGGCAATTTGCTTCATTTTCTCCTCAAAATGATTTTTTATTTCGAGAAGTTTTACTCGCATCTCGAACATTTTATTTTTAGACTGAATATCGAAATTATCTCTTTTCGAGTAAAAAGTTTGAAAATTTTCGGTAAAAATCTCGCTTGCAAGTTTGCGAATTTCGTTTTTCGTGTCCCAAGATTTGCCTTCGCTAAGTTTATCTTTTGCAAAAAGAATCAGCCATTTCAACAACTCCTTATTTTCGCTGACTTTTTTATACATTTCATCGGTCAGTTCGTTAATAACTTTCCGCTCGTTCAACTCGATTCTATAACCCGTAGGAATGCCGATTTCAAACGAAAAAGAACGAACCACTTTCTGCACAAAACTATCAATTGTACCGACCGCAAACTTCGAATAATCGTGCAAAATGTTGTCTAAGATGATTTGTGCTTTTTTGCGAATATCGGTGAACGAGAAATGTGGAAAAATTTTTTGAATCTCAAGCAAATGACTTGACCGCTCGCCCTCGCGAACCATTTTTACTAACTCATTGATAATGCGGTCTTTCATCTCTTCAGCAGCTTTATTTGTGAATGTTACCGCTAAAACATTGACAAAACGATTGGGATGCTCGAAAATTAATTTTAAATATTCCTGCGTCAGAATGTGTGTTTTCCCCGAACCCGCAGAAGCACGATAAATTTGTAACATTTTTGAAAAATAATTTTTTTGCAAAAATAAAAAAAATCTGTCAGATTTCGAAAAATCAAACAGAAATTGTTGAAAAAATTGAAATTTTTT
>DYQK01000209.1 GCA_020719385.1 Rikenella microfusus
ATAATGCTGTCATTAGGTGAAAGTGCAGGAGCAACAAAACCTTCAAACACAACAGCAGGACCTTGCCAAGCATTATTTACATATCGAAAGCATTTTATACGGCAATTAGTCGCGGGCCATCTGTTGAGTTCGGAGTAATAAATCTCTTTGCCGTCTGACGAAATTGCGATTCTCTCAACAGGACGTAATCCTGTCGTTGTCGGAAGTTGAAAAATAGTTACAGTGTTAGTTGGGCGAGTTTGTCCCAAATATAAACTGTCCTCAGGAATTGGTTGGGCAAAAATGCCGCTTACCAAAAACAAAAAAATCAATGAAATAAAAAACCTTCTCATACGATTCACTTTTAAATGAGTTTAAACATTTTACAAATGTAAAAACATTTTTGAGATTATAACAATTTACAAAATATTAATTTTAAAGTGTTGAAAATCAAAGAGATAAAATTGCGTTTTTTTATAAAAATATTCGTTTTTTCATAAAAAAATATTACTTTCGCAAAAATAATTTTCTCTAAAAATTTATGTTATTTAACACGTTTCATTTTTTCATATTTTTTATTCTCGTTACAACAACCTATTTTTCTGTTCCGCACAAATATCGATGGATGTTATTGTTATTGAGTAGTTGCTATTTTTATATGGTTTTTGTGCCGATTTACATTCTCATTTTAGGTTTTACAATCGTTATTGACTATTTTGTCGGAATTTTGTTGGAAAAAACGCACGGGAAAAGAAAAAAATTTTATCTAATCGCAAGTTTAATTGCGAATATTGGTGTTTTGGCGGTTTTTAAATATTTTAACTTTTTCAACGAAAATCTTTCTGCTTTGCTAAACTGGCTTGACGTTCAGAATCCTGTTCCTTTTCTCTCAATTATTTTGCCCATCGGACTTTCGTTTCACACGTTTCAGGCAATGAGTTATACTATCGAAGTGTATCGCGGAAAGCAAAAAGCTGAGAAAAATTTCGGAATTTATGCGCTGTATGTGATGTTTTATCCGCAGTTGGTTGCTGGACCAATAGAGAGACCGCAAAATTTGATTCTTCAATTTTATCAGGAACATCATTTTGATTATCAAAGAGTTACCGAAGGACTAAAACTTATTGCGTGGGGTTTATTTAAAAAAATGGTTATCGCCGACAGACTTGCGATTTTAGTGAATCACGTTTACGCAAACGCATACACAAGCGATGGAAGCGTTTTACTCTTAGCGACAATATTTTTTTCGTTTCAAATTTATTGCGATTTTTCAGGTTACTCCGACATAGCCATCGGTGCTGCGAGGGTGATGGGAATAAATTTAATGAAAAACTTCGACAGACCGTATTTCTCGAAATCTATACACGAATTTTGGAAAAGATGGCACATTTCTCTCTCGACTTGGTTTCGCGATTATCTCTATTACTCCTTAGGGGGAAACCGCGTTTCGAATTTTCGAATTTATTTTAACCTGTTTTTTGTCTTTCTCGTCAGCGGTTTTTGGCACGGTGCAAATTGGACTTTTATTATTTGGGGTGCTTTGCACGGTTTTTATCTCATCGCTGCCCGAATGTTTAACCCTTTCACAAAAAAATTGAATTTTCAAAAATTCCCAAATCTGAATAAATTTATCAACGTTGCGATAACATTTGTCTTAGTTACTTTTGCGTGGATATTTTTTAGAGCAGAAAGCGTTTCGAAAGCAATTTATATCATTACTCACTTGTTTAACATTGATTTTCAAGCAGTTATGTTTAATTTGTCTTATCACGCAACCACTCTTTCGATGTTTGGAATTACAAAAACGGAAATTATTTTTGCAATTTTTTTTCTGATTCTGATGGAAATTGTACATTTTCAACAGCGAAATAAATCGATGCAAAAATGGGTTTCTCATCAACATCCGATTTTGCGTTGGAGTTTGTATCTTGGAATTGTATTGACAATTATTTTATTTGGAAAATTTGGTTCACAAAGTTTTATTTATTTTCAATTTTAGAGAAATATGAAAAAATTTTTGTTAAAAATTTCATTGTTATTGAGTTTGTTTTTGATTTGCACACATATTTTGATGTATATTTTCCCTTTTTCGGGCAAACGGTTGAAAACCAATATTGAGAAAACCATCGAAAATGACTCAATAATTGCTTTGAGTTTTGGGACTTCTCACGCAGAGGCATTAAATTTTGAAATGTTAAACCTTCGTTGCGGCGAATTTGGCGGAGGCGGTGCAGGCGATTTTAGCGAAATAAAATATCTTTTGGAATATCTTTTGCCCAAAATGAAAAATATTCGATATTGTTTTATTTCTCTTTCGTATTTTCAGCCGTATATCAACAACAATTTTGCGTCTGGCGGCGATATGGCTGACACAAGAATCGGAATTTATTTTGCGATTCCGCAATTCTCGATGATTCAAAAAGAAGATATTAATAATTTTTTGGCAGGAAAACTTGCTCCGTACATTGCCGAGAAGGAAATTCTTGCAAATTACGTTACTGAATTGATAAATAAACTGACAGGAAATCAAAATTCAACAATTTTTTTGCAAAAAGACAATATTAATTCAACGAAAAAATGGATTCCTGATAGTTTAGTTGTGAAAAGTCGCGTGAAAACGCATTTGTTGTATTATAAATCTCTCGAAAATTGCAGCGAAATGTTTAATTTCAACTTGCAAAAGGTAAAAGAAATCGTTTCTTTGTTGAAAAAACGAAATTGTCGAGTAATTTTTTATACGCCGCCGTATTATTTTTGGTACACAAAATATTTTCCGCAACATTATATAAAGGATATGGAAAATTTTGTGGGGAAAATTGAACAAATTGAGTATTATAATTTCACAAAAGATAGTTCTTTTATTTTTCATTCGGAATATTTTCGCGATTCTGACCATTTAAACGAATTCGGAGAGAAAGTATTTTCTAAGAAATTGAGAAATCTACTCAAATTGTACTTCAAAATAAAAAGCAATTGAACGTGTTTTTTAAACACTTTTTTAATTCTCCGACTGATTTTGAATAAAAATAACATCGACATAAATTCGCTTTATGACGATGCTATTGAGGAAGTGTGTT
>DYQK01000091.1:0-12768 GCA_020719385.1 Rikenella microfusus
CGAAACATTTTGGTTGTGTGCGTTTTGTCTACAATTATTTTCTCAAAAAACGGATTGATTCTTATGAAAAAGACAAAACTTCGATTTCGTATTACGAAATGCAGGCTGAATTGCCCGTTTTGAAAAAAAATGAAAAGACGAAATGGTTAAAAGAAGTCAACAGTCAGAGTTTACAAGTCGAACGATTAACATTTTTATCGACAGATTCGCCCCGAGCAGCAAAAAATGTTCAATCTGTGGAAATGTTAAACATTACTTGACGCTTGCCGACAGAGAATATTGTTGTGATTTTTGTGGTGCAAAATTGGATAGAGATTTCAATGCTGCGTTAAACATTCGCAAGTTTGGTTTAGAAAAAATATTCGTAGGACCGGAATTGTCCGAAGTGACGCTTGGGGAGATAGTCCCTGTGGATGACCGTTTCGCAAGAAACCTAAAAAGCATACTATCGAAGAACCAAGAAAAGTTCTTGGCACAATGCTAAGAAGCCCCTACGTCAACAGCAAAGGGGTAATTCACTTTTAGATGCGATAAATTTTTATTCATCCTTGCCATTACTTTGAGTGATGACAAGGATTTTATCAGGATTAAACAAAATTATAATTTCTCGTTTGTTGTTGAGAAACGAATTCCTTTTTGTTTTGCTTTCAAATAAATTGGGTCAGCAATGGTTTCGAAACCCGTAACATTCGACATTGCGTCTTCTAATATCACAAATTTCGATGCTAAACTGGGTGCTTCTGTAATGACTTGCTTCAAACTTGTTGCCACGCAATGCGAGCGAGCCTCGCCTGCCAAATAAACATTTTGATATTCCTCCAACGTTTTTATTAAACCTTGATTTAACTGCGTTTCGGGACGTTTTGGGTCAGGAATTTGTGCTTGAAAAGCACCGAAATGTTCCGAAAACGGATAAGTTCCTTTTGCAACCGTTTGATAAAATTTGCCTTTTTTTGTCCATTCGATAATTGCGTTCATCAAAGGTTCATAAATTGCCGCACCTTCCGAACCAATAACGCAATGTTCGGGCCAAATAATATGTTTAAATTCACCTTGTGCTTCGAGAGATTTGAGATAATCTAAACATCTTTTTGGGTCAAAACGCGGACTCCAAATTCCTTTCTCTACGTCTTCGGCAGAAATCATTGTGAAAGGAGCAGGAAATTTTCCATTTTTATCTTGCCAAAAACTCGGATGAGCAATATCATTGGGCTGATGCGAATCTAATGTTATCCCAATAAAATCAAGATTTTGTTGATTATCAAGAATCCATTTTGCCAAACGCTCCATATCTTTGTCGGCATTTTGCACAAATAAACTTCCCCCGGGATGACAAAACGAATTTTGCGGGTCAATAATTAATAACGCATTTTTTTTCATAGAATCTTTCTCAAAAAAATTTTTACAAATTTAATAAAATTTTTCAAAAAAATGTTAACTTTGCAAAAAAAAAATTACCCAATTTTCAATGACAACTGATAATTACATTGAAAAAATTCAAAAAGAATGTTCAAATCTTAATTCGCTAAAATCTTTTTGGAACAAAATTCAAGAGAAAAAAGATATTTTTGATTGGGATTCGGGAAAAGCATTTGAGTTTTTTATTTTGCGTGCATTTGAACTGCAGGATTCTCAAAATACTTTTGTGAAATATCCCTATTCGGTGCGTTTATTTAATGAAGAAGTTGAGCAAATTGATGGAATAATACATTTTCGAGATATTAATTTGTCAATTCTTGTAGAATCGAAAGACCATTCAGGTACAATAGACATCACACCAATTGCAAAGCTGCGAAGTCAGTTGTTACGTAGACCTTCAAATGCTATTGGTGCAGTTTTTACAACATCAAAATTCACAGAACCTGCTCTGATATTGACGCAATTTCTTGCTCCACAAACCATATTGCTTTGGGAAAGAAAAGATATTGATTATTGTGTGAAAAACAATTATTTCAGAGAAGGAATGCTCAAGAAATATTGGAAAGCCATCGAAGATGGAGATCCTCATTACGACATCACAAAACAATAAATATATGGAAAACAGAACATTAATTGTTGCAGAAGGAGAATTTGATGCCGATGTTTTAAAAATTTTATTGCAAAATTATGAATCTAATTTTGTGATAGATGCAGCCTCGGGCTTCTCTTCTGCTTTGTCTACAATTCGCACCGTATTGTCTTTGTCTAAAAACAAAATTATCGCTTTCTTAGACTCTGATTCTTGCGATGAGAATAAAATTTCAGAACGAAAGGAATTTGTAAATTTTTATGTCGGCACACATTTGCACCGAGATAAATTAAAAATAGTTTGGGCTATTCCCGAATTTGAGATAATTTTTCTCAATAATCAAAAATTTTTGAAGAAATTTTTTAACCAAGTGCCAGAAAATGTTATGGATGTGTGGAAAAATATACCTAAACAATTTTTTTTGAAGTACATTGGACATAATTTTAAAAGTGACTTACTTGAGAAATTATTCAAAAGTGATGAGGAAATAAAAAAAGAATTTCTCAATGATAATTTAATCAAAGAAATTATTAATTTCTCGTAAAATGAAAACAAAAATTTTTCTGTTATCGTTCATTTTTTCCCAAAATTTTGCCATATCGCAAACTTTTTCCCCAATGATTATTGACACCGATGCCGCCTCTGACGACTTTCGAGCCATAACGATGTTCTTGGCAATCAAAGAGTTAGACATAAAAGCAATTACAACCTCTGACGGAGCATTAACTCCCAACGAGGGACTAACAAAACTTCGCAGTTTGCTTTTCTCGTTAAATCGCAATATCGAAACCGCCGCAGGAAACGAGATTCCGACTAACAATCCCGAATGGCGAGGTTTTTGTCAAAAATTTTCATGGGGAAAAGAATTATCGCCGCAAAAATCAACTATTTCTGCGGCAGAATTGATAATTCAAAAACTCGAAAAATCTGAAAAACCGTTGATAATTGTTTGTTTGGGTGCTTTTACAAATCTTTACGAAGTTTTAAAACAAAAACCTTCGTTAGAATCGAAAATTAAAAAAGTAATTTGGTATAACGGTGCTTTAAATCCTCTTTCTGATGTCAACTATGAAACAGATAAAATTGCGGCAAATTTTATTTTAAACTCAAATTTAATTGTTGATGTCGTTACAAATAAAGAGAAAAAAGAAATGGTTTTAGACGAAAGTATGTTGTTGAAAATCAAAGAGATAAAAACTCCTTTCGCACAAATTATTTATGGTTCTTATTCTGTTTTAGAAAATAAAACGCATCCACAAATTCTTTGGGACGATATTATTCCTGTTTATTTTTTGTATTCTGAATGGTTTGATATGGAAGTTTTGCGAAAAAAACCGAATCAAAGTATTGTTATTGATTTTCCTGCGGAAGAGGTGAAAAAAATGATGTTGAGAATTTTATCTCAAACTTATTTTTTGGAGAAAAATATTGTTTTCGAGACTTTTCCGACAGATAAAAACGTCTTTTTACACGATGTGGCAGAAATTAGCGATTTTGTTATTGAGAAATATGGAAAAGATGAATGGAAAGCAATTATTTTAACCAACGAATTGCACAGACATTTGGGCGTTTATTCCATAATTGGGGCAAAAATGGGAATGAAAGCGAGAGAGATTTTAAATGCAGAGATTGATAGAATCGAAGTTTTGTCTTTTGCAGGCAGTAAGCCGCCGTTGAGTTGTATGCTTGACGGTTTTCAGTCAAGCACGGGAGCAACACTTGGTTTCGGAACTATTTCATTATCAACAACTTCGTCAGTTTTACCTTCTGCAATTTTTTCGTACAAAGGGAAAAAAGTTAAATTGACTTTGAAATCGAAAATTCACAAAGAAATCGAAAATAATCTCACCGAAGGAATTTTGAAATACGGCAATCTCACTTCGGGCTATTGGAAATTGGTTCGAGAAAATGCGTTGTTTTATTGGAAAAACTTAAACCGCAACGAGATTTTCGAAATCGAAGAAGTAAAATAATTTTTATTTGTAAGAATTTATTTTTTCTCTGTTTTTCAAAATTTCAATAACTTTCAAATTTTCTGAATGAAATAAATTACTTTTTTCGATTCGTTTTTTCATTAATTCGACATATTTTTTGCTGTGTTCAATAAGAATGAAAATTCTCTCTAATTGCAACGCAGCAACGCCTACGGTGCCGCTTCCTGCAAATGGGTCAAGCACAACATTGCCCCGATAAGAATAAAATTTGATTAAACGCAACGGCAATTCAACAGGAAACGGTGCTGGATGTCCAATTTTCGTCTTGCTTTCTGTTCCCAAATTCCAAACACTTCGAGTGTATTCCATAAATTCTTTTCCCTCATCGCTTAAATCGCAAAGATTTCTGTCGCCTTCAAGTTTAAAATTATTTTTCGAAAAAACAATTATGTATTCATGTCTCGGAACAACATGCGGATTCGAGCAATTATTCCAACTTCCCCAAGCCGTATGATTCGCTGCTGAATTTTTATTCCAAATCAAAGTGCCTCGATATAACATTTTTAACTCCACACATTGCTGAATAAACGCTGCAAAAGTCGGAAAAGAAATATTTTGCCGTTTATTTTCACCAATGTTGATGCACAGCCGCCATCCATCAACAAGAATTCGATTACATTCCTTCCAAACAAGCGACATCCATTTCAAATATTCGGAATATTCCAAGTTATCAGTATGATTTTCATACGGAATTTCCAAATTATAAGGCGGCGAAGTGATAATCAAATGAACAGAATTATCCTCAAGACTTGCTAAACCATCTAAAACATCGGCTAAAATAATGCAATTTGTCATGGTTTAACAATTTATTCGTTTAAATGTTAAATGATAATTTTGCGAATTCACTTCGTAAGTGATTAAAATTGGTTTTCGAGTGCCAAGCGAATAATGTTTACAACGCATTTTCGCAGAATCGTCAATTTTTTTACCAATTAAAACTGGTTGTAACATTTCAATATCATTATTTGCAATGTTTTCTGAAGCCCATTTTACATAAGTTTCAATTTGTTTCACAGAATCCTCATTGATACCGGATTTCTTTAACTCAATCAAAGAAATTTTGTATCTATAATTTTTCCCAAGAACATTTGTTTTGTGAAAAACTAAAATATCAATATTGCCTCCTGCAATATTGACAGGCACATAATTCGCAAAACACTCAATATCTGATAATTTTCCTAAAAAAATTTCAGTATTTACCGCAGGATTATCTAAATTTTGCATTAACCAACCTTCTAATATTTTTTCATATTTCAATTCCCCGTTTGCGGCAGTTTGTAAATCGAAAAATATATTATTTTTCTGATGAGGAACAGGAGAAATCGTTAATTCGTCGGTGCTGTCATTCGCTTTCATTAATAAATCTGTGAGAAAATCTGCTTCTTCGGGGAAAAGATGAGTATTCGCTTTGCCCCGTTGCAACGCTTTTTTATAAAAAAGTGAACGAATTTTTTGTGCAGAATCTTTAAACCCAAAAACTCTCTGTTCGGGAACGGGATTTTTGAAATAATATTTCGGTCTAATCTCGCAGCGATAAGGTGCGTTTTCTAAAATTTCACCTGATAAACCGTGAATAGTTGAATGTTCAATAAAAGGAATGCCTTTTACTTCATAAATTCCGTGAAATCCGACATTTAACTCGTAGAAAAAAATACTATCACCATTTCGCAAGCAACATAAATCTGACAAAATATCGGCTTTTGTTTTTTCTGCCAATGTTTTTGTAGAATCTTCTTCGAAAACAGCCACTAAACCTCTGTCTCGTAAAATTGGAAATCAACTTGAGTCAACAATAAAAACGTGTGCGTTCATAAAGTTTAAATTTTTTGCAAAATTAATAATTTTTTTGATATTTTACAAAAAATTCTGTGATTTTTCTAAATTTTCACCCCAATAACTAAAATGTCATCTGTCTGTTGTTGAGTTTTTTGCCAAGAATCTAATTCCTGTTCTAATAAAACTTTTTGTTCAGATAAATTTTTCTCAAAAACTGTAGATAAAAATGTTTTCATTCGTCCAATTTTATATTTTTCATTGTCTGTTCCACCGAATTGAGAGGAGAAACCATCTGAAAAAAGATAAATGACATCATTTTTCTCTAATTGAAAAGTGTTTTCTGTAAACGGTTTCTCTTTTTGAAAGATTCCAACAGGCATTCTGTCGGCAGGAAGTTCAAAAAAATGATTTTTTCGAAAAACCCAACACGGATTATGCGCTCCTGCAAAACTTAAAACATTATTTTCAAGGTTTATTGAACAAAAAGCAATGTCCATTCCGTCTTGCTGTTCACCAAGTTGTCCTGTTTGTTGAAGTGAATTTTTAATTTGTACTCGTAATTCGTTTAAAATTTCAGCAGCATTTTTATATTTCGCATTATTTAGAATCTCATTTAACAATGTTATTCCCAACATTGACATAAATGCCCCAGGAACTCCGTGTCCTGTGCAGTCCGCAGCAGCGATGTAAAGATAATTTTTTACCTGTTTAACGAAATAAAAATCTCCGCTAACAATATCTCTCGGTCTAAAAAGAATAAAATGTTCAGGTAACAACGCAGAAATTATCTCCTGCGAGGGCAAAACGGCTGTCTGAATACGTTTTGCGTAACGAATGCTTGCCGTAATTTGTTCGTGTGCTTCTTCGATTTCCTCTTTTTGTTCGTTTAAAAAGTCGAAAGATTCAGACAATGTATCGTTTGCCGATTGTAATGCTTCTGCTTGCACCAAGATTTCCTCTTTCTGTTGAGCAATTTCCGCAGTGCGTTCATTTACAATTTCCTCTAAATTTTTATTTTGAAAATCAAGAGTTTGAGTTAATGCTTCGTTTTTATAAAATGCGGCAGTAAATTTTTTTGCCAAAATATAACTTTGCACAAAAGTAAACACAAACATTCCTACGGGCATGAGATAAATCCAACTGTGAATTACTGCTTGGTTTATCAAAACATCATTAATAAACGTAAAAAGAATTACCGTTAGTCCGATAGTGAATTCTATTGAACCTTCTTTTCGTTTTTTAATTGCTTTTCCCAAAAAAGTAAACACACATAATGCACCCAAAACAATTAGAATTTCTGTATAGAAAACTAAAAACGAATAAATTCTCGCAAAAGTAAACAAACAAACAAGGGCTAAACCAAAAGTTACTCCGCAAAAAGCGTATATAATAATTTTGTTCGATTCTTCGGGAAAAAGAGATTTAAAAAATAAAAAATATAACGGTGAGGCACAAAAAAACGATAAATTTAAAATTTTATAAAATAATTCCCAAGAAATTTCGGGGAAAAAATATGAAGCGATTAATTCTCCAGAAAAAAGCGTCCAAATGGCGATGTCAAAAGCACAAAGAGCAAAGAAAAGTGCAGAAATAGTCCTTCGACGCATAATGTAAAGTGCCGTGTGATAAATTATCATAATCATTAAACTTCCAAATAAAATCAAATCGTAAGCCATTTTAAAAAAATGGTCTTGACTTAACATTTGAAAATTGCCAATTTCTGGAATATGAAAAAAACCTCCTGACCTATATATGTAATTTGAAATGTGAAAAACAATTTCGTTAGTATCTTTTAACAAAATAATTGGAATAATTTGTGGTTTAATTTTGGGAGAAATAAAATTTTGTTTTGCAGATGGTTCGCCGTTTTGTGCGATAATTTTTCCATTCCAAAAACATCGATAAGTGGTGAGAATTTCGGGGATAAAAATGGCACATTGGTCGTTGTGTGCGGGAGAAATAATTTGTAAACGAAATGTTGCGAATCCTGTTCCGTCAATTTCTGTTTTGTTAATTGTTAGTCCGTCCCAATATCTCGGTAAATCGATGTTTATTCCTTGTGTTTTGTGAAAAAATTGTGGGAAAATAAAATCTTTCCAATACATTTCCCACGAAGTTTTTAACGGAATGACTTTTTTTTGTTGAAAAAAATTAGAATCCAAGTGGAGAAAAGAATTTTTAAATTCTTGTGCTGATACACAAAAAACAAAAAAATATATAAAAAAAGTTAAAAGTAATTTATTTTTCAAGGTAAATTTTCTTTTTATCAAAAATAAAAGACAAAAATAAGAAAAAAAGTGTTTTTTTTCAAAAATTTAAAAATATTTCTCAAAAATTTAAAAAAAATTGTATCTTTGAAAAATAAAAAATTTGTCTTTTTTCTCAAAAAGATAAATGTTATCTCATTGATAATCAAAGTTTAAACAAAAAATTATGCAAACAAAATTGACAGGTTTTTCGAAATTTTTGATTGTTGCAGCCATTCTCGGCGGTTTAGGTTTGTTATTTTATAAATTTAAAGACAAGATTATACCTAATTCGCAAAAAACAGGCAACACAGAGTCGCAAGTTGTTGATACTGACGGCGAAAAAGTCATTCGAATCGGCGTTGTTACGTGGGGCGGTTACGCAGGAGGACAATATTTTAACGAGGGATTTTCTCCGAACAAAGATTCTCGATTTTACAAAGATTATGGTTTTTTAGTTGATTTTAAAATTCTTGACGACCCAACAGCATCTCGAAATGCTTGGAAATCGGGCGAGGTTGACCTTCTTTGGGGAACTGTTGATGCTTTTACTACCGAAATTGAGGGTTTGAAGGAATTTGAGCCGCAAATTATTTTTCAGTCAGATTGGTCTCGTGGTGGAGACGCCGTTGTTGTTCGTCGCGGGATAAATTCTGTTTCCGATTTGAAAGACAAAAAAATTGCTTTCGCAGAGATGAGTCCGAGTCATACGTTTTTGTTATGGCTTTTGGAAGCAGGTAATCTTGAGTACAAAGATATTCAGCCAGTGAAGGTCGGCAGTGCTGTTGATGCGGCAGATTTATTTAAAAAAGGTCAAGTTGATGCGGCAGTTGTTTGGAGTCCTGATGACGCAGATTGTATTTCGAAAGTTACGGGTTCAAAAATTTTACAAAGCACCAAAAACGCTTCGAATATTATCGCCGATGTTTTTATTGCCAAGAAGAAATATCTCGAAGCAAATAGAGCCATGCTGACAAAGTTAGTCGAGGGTTGGTTCAAAGGTGCATCCGAGATAAATACTTCTGAGGAGGCAAAAAGTAAAGCCGTGAAAATTCTTGCGTCAGGTTTGCGTCAACCAGAGGATTTTTGTCGTCAGGCAATACAAAATGTTCGTCTTTGTACTTACGGGGATAATTTGAATTTTTATAATCTCAACGGGAATTACAAAGGAGTAGCAGGCGAGGACATTTATAACAAAATGGAGGAGAAATACAAAAAAGTTGGTTACATAAAAGGGAATTTACCTTCGTGGCGAATGGTTGGGAATTCTTCGTTAATTGGTTCGTTAAAACTTGCGGGAGCAGAGCATTCTGCGGAAGGAGCAACGAAATTTGACGAGATAACCAAAGAAGACGAGAAGAAAGAAGCGATTTCGACAAAACGCGTTTCAATAACATTTCGCAGCGGCGAGTTTTTGCTGGATGAAAATGCGAAATATATCATTGACAAAGAATTTTTAGATATTGCAAAATCGTTTGCGAATTCGAAAATTCGTATTGAGGGAAATACCGATAATGTTGGTGACCCAAATGCAAATCGTTCTTTGTCGTTGAAAAGAGCTCAGTCTGTTGTTGAGTATTTAGTTTCTGAACACAAGTTTGACAGAAATCGTTTTGTGATAATTGGAAATGGTCCCGATAAACCTGTCGCAAGCAACAATACTGAGGACGGGAGAAAGAAAAATCGCAGAACAGATTTTGAAATTTTACCCTAAAAATATCAAATTTTAACACAATTTAACACAATTTTTTCACTTTAATCATTCGAAATATGAGAACAGTTTCATTTTTAATTATTTTTTCGTTTTTTCTAAACTTCGTTTCTAAGGCAGACGAGGGAATGTGGGTTTTGATGTTCCTGAATAAGAATTATGAGGATATGAAAAAACAGGGACTTAAACTTACTCCAGAGGACATTTATAATGTCAATAAAGCGTGTCTCAAGGACGCAATAGTGCATTTTGGGCGTGGTTGTACAGGCGAGATTATCTCTGCCGAGGGTTTAATATTGACAAATCATCACTGTGGTTATCCGCATATTCAGGAACACAGCACCGTTGAACACGATTATCTCACCGATGGTTTTTGGGCTGCTTCCAAGGACAAAGAAATTCCGACTCCGAGTTTAAATGTTAAGTTTTTGCTTTATCTCAAAGATGTTACCGCCGATGTTCAGAAAGTTTTAACCGACAAGATGACGGAAAAAGAGCGAGACGAGGCACTTACAAAAGTCTTCAAAGAAATTGAAGACAAAGAAAAACAAGGAATTTCGTATCGCATAGCGAATGTTCGTTCATTTTTTGGAGGAAATAATTTTTATCTCTTGGTTTTCGACCAATATGACGATGTGCGTTTTGTGGGTGCGCCGCCTTCTTCCATAGGAAAATTTGGTGCAGACACAGACAACTGGATGTGGCCGCGACATACCGCCGATTTCAGTTTATTCCGCGTTTATATGAGCAAAGACGGAAAACCAGCACCTTATGCCAAAGAAAATGTGCCGTTAAAACCAAAACATCACCTTCCTGTTTCGTTAAAAGGAGTTAAAGTAGGTGATTATGCGATGGTTTTAGGTTATCCCGGACGCACTTCGAGATACATGACTTCTTACGAAGTTGATGAAGTAATAAAAATTACAAATCCCATCAGAATCAAAATTCGCGGAATTAGACAAGACATTTTGATGCAAGATATGCAACAAAGCGACAAAGTACGAATTCAGTATGCTTCGAAATATGCGTCTTCGAGTAATTATTGGAAATATTCCATCGGACAAAACAAAGGTCTTCAAAATTTGAAAGTTTTTGAGAAAAAACAATCTCTCGAAACAGAATTTTCGAAATGGGTAAGTGAAAATCCACAACGAAAAGAGAAATATGGCGAAGCACTCTCGTTAATCGAAAACGCAATCAAAGAACGAAAAGAATATTTTAACGCCGTTCAATTTCTCAACGAAGCATTTTTGCGAAGTGTAGAAATTGGCGATATTGCTGCCAATGCAGGAAAACTGCGTTCAACATTAAACGATGACAAAAGTGAAGACGCTAAGAAGTACGCAGAAAAACTCCGCGAATATGCAAAAACGTTTTTCAAAGATTATAATGTTTCGACTGACAAAAAAGTCACTGCCGCAATGATTAAACTTTTTCAAAAAGACATCAACGAACAATTTCACCCCGATTTTTACAAAGAAATTCAGACAAAATTTAACGGCGATATTGACAAATATGTTGACGAAATGTTTAAAACTTCGATTTTCGCAGACCAAGAACGTTTAAATAAATTCTTAGACTCGCCGCAAAAAGGAATCATCGACAATGATATGGCTTATGTGTCCATAAAATCGGTTTATCAGAAATATTCCGCTTTGTTTGAAAAGTTTAACGAATATAACGCAAATCTTGCGAAAGGACAACGACTTTTCATCGCAGGATTAATGGAAATGCAGAAAAGTAAAAATTTCTACCCCGATGCAAATTCTACAATGCGACTAACTTACGGCTCGGTGCTTGCCTGTTCACCTAAGGACGGAGTAAATTACAATTTTTACACAACTCTCAAAGGTGTTATGGAAAAAGAAGACCCAACGAATTATGAATTTGTTGTTCCTGCTCGTCTCAAAGAACTTTACCAAAAGAAAGATTACGGCAGATATGGGCAAAACGGCGAAATGTGGACTTGTTTTATCACCAACAACGATATTACGGGTGGAAATTCAGGAAGCCCTGTCATAAATGGAAAAGGCGAAATCATTGGACTTGCTTTTGACGGAAATTGGGAGGCAATGAGCGGCGATATTGCGTTTGAACCCGATTTACAACGTTGCATCAATGTTGATATTCGTTATGTGTTGTTTATTATTGAAAAATTTGCCAACGCAAAACACATAGTTGACGAAATGACTATTGCGAAATAAACTTTTTTCAATAAATTTTAAATCTCACTCGCAAAGTTTTCCCAAAAAATTTTGCGAGTTTTTTTATTTCTCGAAAAAAAAATTTTTTATTTCTTAAGAATAACTTTGTTTTAACGAAAAATAGTTAATTTTTATATAAAATTCTTAAAAAATTTTTTATTTGAAATGAATATATTACTTTTGTCGCAAATTTCTAAAATTAATTTATAATTGGGGACTCGCTGAACGAAAAAAATTGTACAAGTAAGACAAAAAGTACATTTCGTACAACGAACTTGCCAAAAAATTATCGTCGTTTTTATCCATAAATTATGACGGTTTTATTCCTATTTTGATAGAAGGATTCAAAGCACAACAACAAACTATCTCACATCAAAATGATACAATAAAGTATTTTTTCTCGACTCAAGCAAAACATGCTTCCATAATGATTTTCAATATGCAAGGTGTGTTGCAAAAACGATACGAGTTGCCCGCAACGAATGGCGAAGGTGTGCTTGTCGTTTCTGCAAACGAATTTCAAGCAGGAATGTATTTGTATTCCTTGATTATCAACGGTCAGGAAGTAAGTACGAAAAAAATGATTCTTTCCGAATAATAAAAAAAAACCTAATTAATCCACATCATTTTATGAAAAAGTCAGTCTTTTTTGCGATGTTTTTTGTCTTCCTCGCATCTATTATTTCTTGCGAGAAAGAAACAGAAACCTCAAGCAACAGCAACGGTTATTTCAAATTTGTTCAGAAAACGGGTTTGAAAACAGCAAATGAAAGCAATTTTAATCTTGGTACGTTGTACAAAAGTAAGAAATTTTATTTTGTACTTTCCA
>DYQK01000091.1:12868-14110 GCA_020719385.1 Rikenella microfusus
TCAAAAATCGGTCAGACTAGTCTGACCGATTTTTTTTGAGTAAAAATTTTGCGAGTTTTTTTATTTCTCGAAAAAAAAATTTTCAGAAAAATTTAAAAAGAGATAATTTTCTCAAAAAAAATTATTATCATTGCAAAAAAATTTATAAAAAATATGGAACAACCTACTCCTTCTGCTCAAATTATTCCGAGTGTAAAGATTTTGTCCATCGATGGCGGCGGAATTCGCGGAATTATTCCAGGAGTAATTCTTGCTGAACTCGAAGAACGAGTTAAACAAAAAACCAACAACCCACAAGCACGCTTGGTTGACTATTTTGATTTAATTGCAGGAACAAGCACAGGCGGAATTTTGACTTGTATGTTGCTTTGCCCCGATGAAAAAGACAAAAACAAAGCAAAATATTCTGCACAAAATGCTGTAGATTTATATTTTGAACGCGGAAGTAAAATTTTTAAACCGTCTTTTTTTCGAAAAGGTATTTTTGATGAGAAATATTCCGCCGTTGAATTGGAAAAAGCACTTAAAGAATTTCTTGGTGAAACAAAATTGAGTGATTTAGTCCGTCCTTGTTTAATAACTTCTTACGATATACAAAATCGAAGAGCATTTTTCTTCTCGAAAAAAGGGGCAACCAATGTTCACACAGACTTTCTGGTTCGAGATTTGGCACGAGCAACATCTGCGGCACCAACATTTTTCGAAGTGGCAAATACGTTTACACTTTTTGGAACGCCATACCCAATGATTGACGGTGGAGTTTTTGCGAACAATCCTGCAATGTGTGCGTTAGTCGAAATCACAAAGCAAACACATTCCTTATCGTTGCGAGATATAATGATTCTTTCGCTTGGAACGGGAAAAAGAGTCTCCGCTTCGAATTCTTACACCTACTCGGAGGCAAAAGATTGGGGAATTATTGGTTGGTTGCGACCTTTAATTGACATTATGATGTCAGCAAACTCTGAAACAACAGACTATCAAGTGCGAAAACTTTTCGAAAACACAGGTTTTGCTGAAAATTACATTCGTTTTGAACCCGAATTAGCAAATGCAGACAACGCAATGGACAACGCATCGCCCGAAAATATGAAGGCTTTACGTCAAGATGCAGGAAAATTTATTACTTCGAAAAATGATTTTTTAGACAGCGTTGTTGAGAAAATCATTTCGAAAAAAGTTTAAACACAAAAAAATCTGCCAATTTTCACTTTTGGCAGATTTTTTTTGAAAATTATTTCA
>DYQK01000092.1:0-12888 GCA_020719385.1 Rikenella microfusus
TTCAGACAAAATTGTTTACTTTGCCCGAAAATACAACGGTTTATTCAGGTCACGGAGAAAAAACTTTCATTGAAAGAGAAAAAAAATTTAACCAATTTTTAAAGTAAAATGTATGAAAATAGCCGTTTTTGGAACATCTTTTAACAAAGATTCAGAATCAGCGGCTGTCGTAATGTTGCAAAAATTACATTCCCTCGGAGTCGAAATTGTAATTTATGAACCTTTTCTCAAATTTCTCAAAAACGAAAGAGGCATTTTCCCCTTTGTTTGCGGAACATTTTCGCATTATAAAGAGTTAAATTCGTCCTTCGATTTTTTGATAAGTGCAGGAGGAGACGGAACATTTCTCGAAGCCGCAAATTTTGTGCGAGACTCAAACATTGTCATTGTCGGAATAAATTTGGGCAGACTCGGATTTTTGGCAAATATTTCTCAAGATAATATTTCAGAAACTCTCGAAAAAGTCATCAACGGCGATTTTGAGGTAGAAGAAAGAATGTTATTGAAAGTTAAAACCTCGTCAAATTTGTTTGCAGATTTTCCTTTTGCGTTGAACGAATTGACGCTTCACAAACGCGATTCCTCCTCAATGATAGTGATAAATGTTTTTGCTAACGATGAATTTTTGAGTACTTATTGGGCTGACGGTTTAATTATCGCAACGCCGACAGGCTCAACTGCATATTCTTTGAGTGCAGGTGGTCCAATTGTTGCTCCGAATGCGGAAAATTTTTTATTAACTCCACTTGCTCCGCACAATTTAACGATGAGACCGTTAATTGTTTCTGCCAAAACAACTTTAACTTTGAAAGTTGAGGGGCGAAGTTTGAATTTCTTAGCATCGTTGGATTCGAGAAATCAAATTTTTGACCCGACAGAAGTTTTTTATATTGAGAAAGCAAATTTTTCGATAAAAACGTTGAAACTTCGAGGTCATAATTTTTTCGAAACATTGAGAAATAAACTTTTTTGGGGCTTCGATAAGCGAATCAAAGAGATTTAGAAGCGTTTTTTGAGAAATATTTTCAATATATTCTGTCTCTGAAATTGTTTAATCCATCTTTGCACTGTCTTTTTGCTTTTCTTATCTCATCTTTGTAAATTTTTATGCGATATAAATCTTTTTGTAGTTCAAAATTTAATTCTTTTACTTCAAAATTGATTCGATATTTCGCACATTTTATTGCGGTGCGAAGTTTTTTGTTTTCTTTTTTCGTATCTTTAATCACTTTGCCGTAATATGTTCTCAATTTTTCATTGTTTAAAATGATTTCTTTGTTTTGTGAAGTGTGAATTTCTCTGACTGAATCTAAAAAATGAGTGACATCGGAGCAATAATTGCCATAAAATTCACTTATTTTTATCAAATTGTCAATTTTATCTAACAAATTTAAAATTTGTTGATTATTTTTAAAAAATTCACTTTTATTTTTTGTTGCAGTAGAAAAAAATAGAAAAGAGGAATCGCATCGTATTTTTTCTTTGTACTTCAAAAAATGTATCAGATTTATTCTTTTTCGCAGAGAGCGTATGAGTTTCATTTCGCAATTTTGTTCTGCAAAATTTGCTATCTCTGTCCACAACTCGATTTTGATAGGAATTTGTATTTGATTTTCTGTTGCTCTGCAATAATTTTTATATTTCAAAACTGAATTATTCTCGTAAGAATAAAGTTTTCTCATATAAGAATCAATTTGTTTGCGATAATCATCGATTTTTTTCTGTTTTAACTCTTCTGCGTTCTCCTTTTTTTCGATGTTTTTAATATTTTCGATGGTACTTTTTACAATTTCTTTCGGCAAAGCATAAGTTGTTTGAAAATTAACGTTCGTTTTTTTCAAAAATTTGTTTTCTTTTTTGAGATTTTGTCTCTCGAAAGAAAGTTGTTTGATAAGATTTTTATTTTTCTCCATATGTTTTTCGATTTTTAAAACCGAATCCTTATATCTTTGCAATTTTTTCATTTTAAAATTGTAAAAATTAATTGCTTCTCGTTGATAAAGCGTGGCGTGCGAGTCTGCGAGTTCTAAATATCGCATCGATTCGTGATACACAGCGGCAATAATTGCCGAGTCGCCGTGAAAATTTTCTGCGAGATTCAGTTGGGATTTTCCGTATTTCAAAAAAACTTCGCAAATATTATGATGATTATGAGAATTAAAACGAAATGAAACATCAGCGATAGAAAATTCATTTTCAGAACTTGCAGCGTCTAATGTTATTGAGGAAGCGTTAAAATGTTCGCCGCACATATTGATATTATTCACAACAATGCGTTCTGTTTCGTCATCATTGGTAAATTCGTTCATCGTAATGGGACAATTCATCAGTTGAAAAGGCGGGAAAATGGGCAATCTTACAATATTGTGTCTTAATGGATGAATGTTAAAAAATTCGAGATGTTGCATTTTAACAAATTTGGATTCTCTAAGATATGGAATTCCGAAATGTTTGTATAAGAGTTTTTTGAAAGTTTGTTTTTGGGGTTCAAAATGTCCGCATCCATTAATGGGGTCAATTAAGCACCAAGTTCCGTCAAGTTTAGCGAGATTCCAAAATTGATTTGGTTTGTAAAAGATTTCATTGGGTTCATAATCTGATGTTTTCGCATATCCTTGAACGACAAAACATTTGATTCCTGCTGTATCACACATGTTTTTAAACAAATTTGTATAATTTTGTGCGGTTGCTTTGCCTCTTCGCAAAACGGCATTGGGTTTTCGAGGTTTTCTAGCAATGCTATATTTTTCGTTTTTGTGGTCAAAAGATATTTTTTGCGTTAGAACATCGAAAATTTTGAACGCTTTTTGATGTTCCAAAGTGTCGTTGTCGGTGAGAAAATGCGTTAACTTTCCCGCATTGTATCTTTTGAAAAACGGGATTTTATATTTTGTCTGTGCTTTTGTTGAAAAAATTGTACAAAAGCAAAATAAAAAACAAAATATTTTTACAAAATTTTTCATATCAAAGAGATTTAGAAGCGTTTATGTTTCGAAACGAAGGTTAAAAATTTGATTCCTAAAACGAGATGGTTAAATATGGTTTTGAAAAAACCGTAATTTTTTATCATAATTCTGAATCGTTCCTTGAGGCCAGGGATAATGTTGTGTTTTGTTAGTCCGCCGTCCAAGAATTTTGAGAGAATTAAATTTGTGTTGACAATATTTTGCGAATTTCTCAAAGATTTTATCACCCACTCGAAGTCTGCGGAGAAGCGAAATGTCAGGTCGAAGAGCGGAGCATTGCTTTTTTTCACAATTATTGACTGATGACTGACGACCATTCCCATTAATAAACTTTTCCATGTTAAATGTTCGGGCGTTTTTAGTCGTCTCATTCCGATTTCTTTGCCGTTTTCGTCTATCATCACGGTTTCGCCGTAATAAATGTCTGCTGATTTTTCGATGTTTCGCAAAAAATTTTCTAAAACTTCTTCGGAATAAATTCTGTCGCCGGAGTTAATAAACCACACAAAATCGCCTGTTGCGGCTTTTAAACCTTTGTTCATTGCGTCATAAAGTCCCTTGTCGGGTTCTGAGACCCAATAAGTGATATATTTTTCGTACTTTTTAATGATATTGACCGTATTGTCTTTGGAGCCGCCGTCAATAATAATGTATTCAGTGAAGGGATAAGTTTGGTGAATAATACTCAAAATTGTATTTTCGAGATATTTCTCACTGTTAAAAACCACCGTAATAATGCTAATTTTCGGATTTTTCATAAATATAAAACTTTTGTGCGGCAAAAATAAGAAAAATTTTTAAATTTTCTCACAAAATAAATTTTTTTAACGTTTTTTAGAGTCGCAAAAGTAAATTTTTCTGAAAAATTTTTTATTTCGCAAAAATTTTGTTGAAAAATCAAGCATTTTCGCAAAAAATTGAAAGTTGCGGCAAATATTTTCGAGAAATATTTGTAAAGATAAAAAATTATTCTTATTTTTGCGGGTTTAAATAGACACTGCTAATTCTTTCGATATATGCCCATAAATCAAAACCAACGGATAAGTTTTTCCTCACTTAAGTGTCGTTATCCTTATCCTGATTTTTTAGAAATACAATTACGTTCGTTTCACGATTTTTTTCAACTCGATACAACTCCTGAAAAACGAAAAACTGAAGGATTATTCAAAGTGTTCACCGAAAACTTTCCAATATCCGACACTCGCAATAATTTCGTTCTTGAGTTTTTAGATTATTATATCGATCCACCAAGATATACCATCGAGGAATGTATTGAACGCGGATTGACGTACAGCGTACCGCTAAAAGCAAAACTCAAATTATATTGCACCGACCCCGACCACGAGGATTTCGAAACCATTGTTCAAGATGTTTATCTCGGGTCAATACCTTATATGACTCCGCGTGCTTCCTTCGTTGTCAACGGAGCAGAACGCGTTATTGTCTCGCAATTACATCGCTCTCCTGGAGTATTTTTTGGGCAAAGCATTCACGGAAACGGAATGAAACTTTACTCGGCAAGAGTCATTCCTTTCAAAGGTTCATGGATAGAATTCGCAACGGACATCAATAATGTAATGTATGCATACATTGACAGAAAGAAAAAAATGCCCGTTACAACACTTCTTCGCGCCATCGGATACGAAACAGATAGAGATATTCTCGAAATTTTCGAACTCGCAGAAGAAATTAAAGTTGCAAAAGCAGTTTTGAAAAAATTAGTCGGCAGAAAACTCGCAGCAAGAGTACTCAAAACTTGGGTCGAAGACTTCGTTGACGAGGATACAGGCGAGGTCGTTTCCATCGAAAGAAACGAAGTGATTATTGACAGAGAGACCATTCTCGAAAACGACCATGTCGACCAAATTATTGATGCAGGCGTAAAATCAATTCTTTTACACAGAGAGTCTCAAAACCAGGCAGATTATTCCATCATTTACAACACTCTTCAAAAAGATCCTTGTAATTCGGAAAAAGAAGCTGTCAGTCATATTTATCGACTTTTGCGAAACGCAGAACCTCCTGACGAAGCAACCGCAAGAGACGTCATTGACAAATTATTTTTCTCCGACAAACGTTACGATTTGGGTGAAGTTGGACGTTTCAGAATCAATAAAAAATTACAACTTGACACAGGAATCGAAGTACGCGTTCTCACAAAACAAGATATTATCTCAATTATTCGTTATCTCATCGAGTTAATAAATTCAAATGCAGATGTTGACGATATCGACCACTTGGGAAACAGACGCGTAAGAACTGTGGGCGAACAACTCGCCGCACAATTCAGCGTTGGACTCTCGCGAATGGCACGAACTATTCGCGAAAGAATGAACGTTAGAGACAACGAAGTTTTTACACCTATCGACTTAATTAACGCAAAAACTTTGTCCTCGGTCATAAATTCGTTTTTTGGAACAAACCAACTTTCGCAATTTATGGACCAAACCAACCCTATTGCTGAGATGACGCACAAACGCAGACTTTCAGCCTTAGGTCCAGGCGGTTTGTCAAGAGACAGAGCAGGTTTCGAAGTTCGAGACGTACATTACACACATTACGGTAGACTCTGTCCCATCGAAACACCCGAAGGTCCCAACATTGGTTTGATTTCGTCTTTGTGCGTTTTTGCAAAGATTAATGCTTTAGGTTTCATCGAAACTCCATATCGAAAAGTCATTGACGGAAGTGTTGACCTAACTGACGATGGCGTTAATTATTTAAGTGCAGAACTCGAAGAGGGGAAAATGATTGCCCAGGCAATTGTTGAAATTGACAATACGGGAAAAATTGTTTCGCAACGAATAAAATGTCGTTTCGAAGGAGACTTTCCTGTTGTCGAACCCGAAAGAATCGAATTAATGGATGTTGCTCCGAATCAAATTGCGTCTATTGCTGCTTCATTGATTCCATTTCTCGAACACGATGACGCAAACCGCGCTTTGATGGGTTCAAATATGATGCGTCAAGCAGTGCCTCTATTGCGTCCTGAAACGCCTATTGTCGGAACAGGAATCGAAGATTCTGTCGCAAAAGACTCGCGAACAATGCTTTCCTCCGAAGGAGACGGCGTTGTCGAGTTTGTCGATGCTACAAAAATTTGTATTCGTTACAGCATGGATGAAGACCAGCAATTCGCAAGTTTTGACCCTGAAGTAAAGGAATATAAATTGCCCAAATACCAAAAAACGAATCAAAGTACGTGCTACAGTCTCAAACCAATTGTTCGCAAAGGCGATTATGTCGTAAAAGGGCAACTTCTCACCGAAGGATATGCAACGCAAAACGGTGAACTTGCGTTAGGTAGAAATCTCAAAGTTGCGTTTATGCCTTGGAAGGGCTACAATTTTGAGGATGCAATTGTTATCGCAGAAAGAGTTGTGCGGGAAGATTGGTTCACATCGTTGCACATTGACGAATATTCTCTCGAAGTTCGAGATACAAAACGCGGAATGGAAGAGTTAACATCAGATATTCCGAATGTTAGCGAAGATGCAACCCGAAATCTTGACGAAAACGGAATTATTCGTATTGGTGCGGAGGTTCGTCCAGGTGATATTTTGATTGGAAAAATTACCCCAAAAGGAGAATCTGACCCTTCTCCAGAGGAAAAGTTATTGAGAGCCATCTTCGGTGACAAAGCAGGTGATGTGAAAGATGCTTCTTTGAAAGCAACTCCTTCTCTGTACGGTGTGGTTGTTGACAAAAAATTATTTTCTCGTTCTATCAAAGACAAAAAGGGAAAATCGAATGTTGACAAAAAAGTCGCAGAAAAGTTGGACAAAGATTTTCAATCAGATGTAGATAAATTGAAGGACAAACTTGTTGATAAATTAAATGTTCTTGTCGGTGGAAAAACCTCGCAAGGAGTAAAAAATTATCTCAACGAAGATGTAGTTCAGAAAGGTGTAAAATTTAGTCAAAAAATTTTGCAAGACCTTGATTATCTCACAATTAACCCCAATAAATGGACTGCCGACAAGAAGAAAAACGACTTAATTCGCGATGTGATTCACAATTATATTGTGAAATACAAAGAACACGAAAGCGTTTATAAACGCGAAAAATATATGTTGACCATCGGAGACGAATTGCCTATCGGAATTGTGCGTTTGGCAAAAGTTTACATTGCGAAGAAACGAAAAATTAAAGTAGGCGACAAAATGGCAGGACGACACGGAAACAAAGGAATTGTTTCGAGAATTGTTCGAGACGAAGACATGCCATTTCTCGAAGATGGAACACCCGTTGACATCGTTTTGAATCCGCTCGGTGTGCCTTCGCGTATGAATTTGGGACAAATTTATGAAACTATTTTAGGATGGGCAGGTAAAGAATTAGGGGTAAGATTTGCTACTCCAATTTTTGACGGAGCAACATTAGAAATTATCACCGATTATACCGACAAATTAGGACTTCCAAGATGTGGAAAAACATTTCTCTACGATGGAGGAACAGGCGAACGTTTCGACCAACCTGCAACTGTCGGCGTAATTTATATGATGAAACTCGGACACATGGTTGACGACAAAATGCACGCCCGTTCTATTGGACCTTACTCGTTAATCACTCAACAACCACTCGGCGGAAAAGCACAATTCGGCGGACAAAGATTCGGAGAAATGGAAGTCTGGGCTATTGAAGCCTTCGGAGCGGCACATATTTTGCAAGAAATATTGACCGTTAAATCAGATGACGTCATCGGTCGAGCAAGAGCCTACGAAGCAATTGTCAAAGGTGACCCAATGCCGCCTGCAGGAATTCCTGAATCGTTCAATGTCTTGCTGCACGAACTTCGAGGACTCGGACTAAGTGTCAATCTTACGTAACTTTTTAACATAAAAAATTTAAACCTGCAAGATTTTTAGAATCTTGCAGGTTTATAAAATGTTAAACTTTGTTAAAATTTTTATTTAAAACGAAATTTTATGTTTGAAAAAAATAAACCCAATATCGCAAAAGACAGCGTTCCTGAATCATCATCAATAAATATCATTGGGCAAGGAACTAAAATTGTCGGCGAAATTACTTGCACAGGAGACATTCGCATTGACGGAGAATTAAAAGGAAATTTAATTTCGAAAGGAAAATTAGTCGTCGGACCAACAGGAATAATTATTGGCGATATTTCCTGCAAAAATTCCGATGTTTCGGGCAAAATTCAGGGAAAAATGATTATTTCTGAATTGCTATCTCTTAAAGCAACCGCAAAAATCAACGGAGACATCGTTACAAGCAAATTGGCTGTTGAACCAGGGGCATATTTCACAGGAACGTGCAATATGGATTCCAATAATCAGCCGTCAAGTGAAAAACGTAACGAAGAAAATGTTAAAAAATAAAAATCCGCTATCCGACTATGCGAAATATTCCGCTCTTGCCTTGCAAATGTGCGTCATCATCGCGGGAGGTGCAGTCGGAGGGTTTTATGCGGACAAATTTTTTGCCTGGAAAATTCCTATTTGTACCATCATATTCTCGCTGCTGGCGGTAACAATAGCAATTTATTTGGCTGTTAAAGATTTTTTGAAAAAATAATTTATTATGCAGAAATTTATTTTTCGTATTTCGATTTTGACTTTCTCCATTGCCATTATCGGAACAATTTTGTTTTTAACCATTTTTTCGCATTTCTTCTCAATTGTTTTCCCAATTTTATTAATTTTTTATGTAATTCTGAGTTTTGCGATACAATTTCTATCAATAAAAATGGCAAAATTACGCCCCGCGGTTTTTACCCGATTTTTTATGCTCGCAACGGTCTGCAAGTTGTTGATTTGTAGCACTTTCATAATGTTAATTTTATTTTTCAACAGACAAATTGCAATTCCATTCAGCATTTTTGCGTTGATTTTATATTTTGTTTTTACTTTTTTCGAAATTTCAGAAACGTTAAAAATGTTTAAAAAATAAAAAAAAATTTAAAACCCTGACATCAATAAAATGATGACAGGGAAAAATTTTTTGTGATAATTTTTTGAAATTAATCAAACTTCAGAATCTGACGGATTTTTGTAAGTATTTCGAAACGAAAGTTTGTCGTTATTGTCCAAATCTATCTCAATAATTTGATGCGGCAACACTTTTTCTGCAAGAATTTGCTGCGAAAGTTCATTTAAAATATATTTCTGAATCAAACGTTTAATCGGTCTTGCACCCATTTGCGGCTCAAAACCATTTTTAGCAAGATATTCCTTCGCTTTTTCCGTTAAAACTAAACGAATATTTTGCGAAGAAAATGTTTTCGCAAGCTGCGAAAATTGTAAATCGACAATATTTTTGATATTCTCAAAAGTCAAAGGTGAAAAAGTGATAATTTCATCAATTCTATTCAAAAATTCAGGACGCAAACTTTGCTTTAACTCATTGAACAAAGTTTCCTCCATCTGTTTGAACATTTTTTCCCGATTAGAATCATTAATCTTCTCAAATTGATGTTGAATCAGATGCGAACCAAGATTCGAAGTCATAATAATCACCGTATTTTTGAAATTTACAGTGCGACCTTTGTTGTCAGTTAGCCTGCCGTCATCTAAGACTTGCAACAAAATATTAAAAACATCGGAATGTGCCTTCTCAATTTCGTCAAGTAAAATCACGGAATAAGGTTTTCTGCGTACTGCTTCAGTCAGTTGACCGCCCTCATCATAACCAACATAACCCGGCGGAGCTCCAATTAAACGCGAAACCGAATGCCGCTCCTGATATTCTGACATATCAATGCGAGTTAACAAATTTTCATCGTTAAATAAAACTTCTGCCAACGCTTTTGCCAATTCAGTTTTTCCAACACCTGTTGTTCCCAAAAAAATAAACGACCCAATAGGTCTTTTCGCATCCTGCAAACCTGCTCGACTTCGACGAACAGCATTCGAAACTGCCTCAATGGCTTTGTCCTGACCAATGATTCGTTTGTGAATTTCCGTTTCGAGATACAAAAGTTTTTGTCTCTCGGTCTCTAACATTTTGCTAACAGGAATTCCTGTCCAACGCGAAACAACGGCGGCAATATCCTCAACATCAACTTCCTCTTTTATCAAAGCCCAAGAAGCCTGAATTTTCTGCAATTCAGTTTTTGCTTTGAGAATATTATTCTCGGCTTCCTTGATTTTCCCATAACGAAGTTCTGCAACTTTTCCATAATTTCCTTCTCTTTCTGCGACTTCTGCCTGAAATTTAAAATTCTCAATATCCGATTTATTTTTCTGAATCGAAGAAATAATATTTTTTTCAATTTGCCATTTTGAACGCAATTCGCTTCGCTGTTGCGAAAGATTTGCCAATTCTTGTTCAATTTCCTGAAGTTTTTTCGTATCGCCTTCGCGTTTAATGGCGGCTTTTTCTATCTCTAGTTGTTTAATTTTTCGTTCAACATCGTCAATAGGTTGCGGCAAAGAATCCATTTCGAGACGAAGTTTCGAAGCTGCCTCGTCTATTAAGTCGATGGCTTTGTCGGGCAAAAATCTCTCTGTGATGTAACGATTGGACAATTCTACCGCAGCGATAATTGCGTCATCTTTGATTCTGACTTTGTGATGAGTTTCATATTTCTCTTTTAAACCTCGCAAAATCGATATTGAACTAAGAATATCGGGTTCATCGATTTTAACAACTTGAAAACGTCTTTCGAGTGCTTTGTCTTTCTCGAAATATTTTTGATATTCGTTTAATGTTGTTGCTCCGATGGCTCTGAGTTCGCCTCTTGCGAGGGCAGGTTTGAGAATGTTAGCTGCATCCATTGCTCCTTCGCTTTTGCCTGCACCGACTAACGTATGAATTTCATCTATGAACAAAATGACTTCGCCCTCTGACGTAACTACTTCATTTACAACGGCTTTGAGTCTTTCTTCGAATTCGCCTTTGTATTTTGCACCTGCGACTAATGCGCCCAAATCAAGCGAAAATAATTGTTTTGATTTTAAATTTTCAGGAACATCGCCGTTGATAATTCTGTGTGCGATTCCCTCTGCGATGGCAGTTTTTCCGACTCCTGGTTCGCCGACTAATATCGGATTATTTTTAGTTCTCCGAGAAAGAATTTGCAAAACTCTGCGAATCTCGTCATCGCGGCCAATAACGGGGTCTAATTTTCCTGTTCTTGCTAACTCGTTTAAATTCAACGAGAAACGCCGCAACGACTGATAAGTATCTTCAGCACTTTGCGAGGTAACTTTGTTTCCTTTTCGCAATTCAGAAATTACTTTTCGCAAATTTGCTTCAGAAATTCCATTTTGCTGTAAAAATTTCGCAATCTCATCGTTGGAAAGAGAAATTGCAAGAATCAAATGTTCGAGAGAAGCATATTCGCTGCCTTCGTTTTTTGCCAAACGCACCGCTTCTAACAACACATTTTGCACCTCGCGCGACCAATAATGCTCGCTGTTTTGCACTTTGGGAAAAGTATTGATTTGTCTGTCTAATTCTTTGTGCAAAGAATTGAGATTGAGTGACAATTTTGCAAAAATAAATTTCGAAATATTTTCATCAACACTCAATATTGATTTTAGAAGATGTGCATTTTCAATGTGTTGATGTTGAAAACCGCGTGCCACTTCGACAGAATGTTGAATTGCTTCTTGTGCCTTGAGAGTATATTGATTGAGATTCATAATTTTTTCTGATTAATTTTGAAAAAAACTTATCAAAATTTTTGCCATATCTCAAAAACCTGACAAAATGACAGATAATTTTTGGGGGAAATATTTTCTTTTTAATTTATTTTCACATTAATAGAAATTTGAGAGGTAAAATTTCGTATTTCAGGAATATTTTTACAAACATTTTCGAGAAATCTTTTTTTTATAAAATTTAATGAAAAATTATAAAAATATTTAAACATAATTTTCAAAAAAATTAAGATAAATCAGATTTTTGCTGCGAGTTTTCTCCGACTGCCCGAATAAAAATATCGTTTATAGTGGGTAAAACTTCGTTGAAACTGATTATTGTCCCAAAAGAAATTAAATTTGTTAATAATTCGTTGGAAGAAATAGATTCTAAAAGTTTAATTCGCAAAGAAGTTTTATTTTTAATTGTTTTTACTTCGAGAATTTCGTAAGTTGCGGTTAATGTTGCTGAAAATTTATCGAAATGTCCGAGAAAAACTATCTCGAAAATATTTGATTTGTATTGTTCTCGAATGTCAGAGACTGCTCCGTCAAGAATTTTCTGCGATTTATTTATCAAAGCGATGTTATCGCAAAGTTCTTCTACGGAAGACATATTATGCGTTGAAAAAAGAATTGTTGCCCCGTTTTCTTTGAGAGATAAAATTTCTTGTTTCAGAAGATTTGCGTTTATTGGGTCGAAGCCGCTGAAGGGTTCGTCGAAGATTAAAAGTTTAGGTTCGTGCAAAATCGTAACGATGAACTGAATTTTTTGTTGCATTCCTTTCGAAAGTTCCTCAACTTTTTTATTCCACCAATTCATAATTTCGAATTTCTCGAACCAAAATTTTAATTTCTTTTTTGCGTCATTTTTCGAGAGTCCTTTCAAACGAGCAAGATACATTGCCTGTTCGCCGACTTCCATTTTTTTGTAAAGTCCGCGTTCTTCGGGCAAATAACCGATTTGAGCAATATGTTTTTCACTCAATAATTCGTTGTTGAAAAAAACTTCGCCGCTGTCGGGTGCCGTAATTCGATTTATGATTCGGATTAATGTTGTTTTTCCTGCCCCGTTGGGACCGAGAAGCCCAAAAATTTTTCCTTCAGGAACAGAAATACTCACTCCGTTTAATGCCAAATGACTTGCATATTGTTTTTTAACTTCTTTTGTAATCAAAAACGCCATAATTTCTCTTTTTTTTCTGCGGCAAAGGTAAAAATTATTTTAGATTTTTCAAATTAATCGAAATATTTCGCAAAAACTTCGACTAATTTTGTATCTTTTTTGATTATTGAACGTTTAAACGAAACATAAG
>DYQK01000092.1:12988-14103 GCA_020719385.1 Rikenella microfusus
TTTCCATATCAAAAACTACCGCATTTTCCAAAGAAGTTAAAATAAACGGCGAATGCGTAGCAACAATAAACTGAACTCTTGGAAAAGTTTTTGCCAAAAAAGGTAAAATCTTTTTTTGCATTTCGATATGTAAATGGGCTTCGGGTTCATCAATAAACACAACGCCGTCTAAATCAAACACATCAAGACGACGCATTCGCAAAAGAATCTCCGTAACAATGTCAAAAATCGACGAATAACCATCGGCAAGTTGCGAAAAATCAAACACTTCGAAAGGCGATTCAGGTTTAAAAACTACGTTTAAAGTTCTCGTATCAATTTTTATGTCTTTCACGCGAGAATCCATTTCCATTAACATTTCTTTAAACTTCGCAAAAAAACGTTTAATATTGCGTTCCAATTCTTTGCTCTCAACAGTGCCTTTATTTTCCTCATTCTCTTCTTTGGCAGACAAACGTTGCAATTCGAGATAAGTTAAATATTCTATTAATTTATCATTTAAACGCTGATTTATTGAGATTTCGTTAAATTCAACTTTTTCCAAATGGTCAATTGCTTTGTGATTCAACTCGCGACGAGCAGAAAAATACGCACAAACAAATTTTTTGCATTTATATTTAATATGAATATCAACCAACGAAGGTTTTATAATAAATTTTAGTAAAAAATCTTTCGGATTTAAAAAATCCTCTACTTTATCCGAAAATAAAACTTCAGTTGACATTTCCAAAATTTTATTCAAATAATTTTTACACTCACTTAAAACGCTTGTTTTTCCGCTGCCATTTTTGCCTGTCAAAAGTAAATGTTTTGGTTCGTTTTCAGAAATTTCTATTTCTAAATTTTCTATATGGCGGACTTTTTGAATAAAAATTGAACTGATAAACGGTCTTGGTTTTGTTTCAGCCAATTCTGCCAAATTTTCTCTAAACACTTCTTCTTTTTTATCAAACTCAATTGCTTTTAAACAATATTCAGCGGCTTTTTCCACATTTTGAAATATCTCAAAACAAAGAACAGCCAAATTATTGTATGCGTTTGCATAATTTGGTTTAATTTCTAAACTTTTTTCATAATGCAGTTTTGCATTTTCATAATCTCGAAAATAATCATTT
>DYQK01000093.1 GCA_020719385.1 Rikenella microfusus
GGAAAAAATAAATAAATTTTATCTGTCAAAAAAACATTTTTTTCCACATTAAAAAATTTAAAACACGAAAAACAAAATTGCGAAGTTTTACATTTTTCTCTGCAAAAATCTTGTCCCAATGAGAAAGTATTTTTTTTTTGTCTATAAATTCTTGATAATCATTATATTGCAAAAATTTTTCGCGGAGTTTTGTGTTCAACTTTTTTAACCACAAATCTTGCGGCGTCGCAAAACCCAATTTGTCTGTTCGCAAATAAATTTCTTTCGGAATAATATTTTTCATTGCCTCGCGAAGCAAAAATTTACTAAACCCTTTTCGAATTTTATACGTAGCAGGAATCGAAAAAACATAATTTATCAACGGCAAATCATCGGCAAAAGGAGTTCGAGATTCCACCGAATATTGCATCGAACAACGGTCTTCGGCACGCAATAATTTTCGCAAAAAATAATTTGTCAAGTGATTTTTCAACATTTCGTTCATTGGTTTCGCAGAAAAATCAGAAGAAAATTTAACATTTTTTATATTTTTTTCATAAAAATTTTGAGATAACAATTTCATTTCAGGTTTCAAAAACGAAAATATTTGCGAAGGAAAAACGTCAAGCGACAATTTTATAAGCGATTTTAAAAATATTGAAAACGAAACTGGTGAATTTTTAATATTTCTCATCTCATCAAAAAAATGCAACAATTTCAAATTTCGCAACATTTCCAAATAAAAAGAGGGATAAAAAACTTCATAACCCGCAAAAATCTCGTCACTTCCTTGTCCGTCAAGTAAAACGGTAATTCCGTACTCATTTGCTGCTTTCATTACCTGCGACTGTGCAAAAGTCGAAGTTCCCAAAAGCGGAATATTTTGCGAAAAAACCAAATTCTCCCAATTTGAAAAAAACTTTTCCGCCGTACAATCCACACGTATCAACTTGATATTACAATGTTTAGCAACAATGTTAGCCCATTTCTCTTCATTTGTGCTTTCACTTTCGTTCACTGCGGTAAAACAAATTTGTTCCTGAAAATTCACAATTTTTTGAGCCACACAAACTATCGAAGTACTGTCAATTCCGCCGCTGAGGGCAAAACCAACAGGCACATCTGAACGCAAACGAATTTTTATCGCTTCAAAAATTAAATTTCGTATGTTTTCAATATGATTTTGAGATATTTTTTCATCAAAATTTCCAATTTTTTCTTCAAAACTCAAAGAGAAATATCGCTGAATTTTAAAATCAAAAGTATTTAAGTCTAAAATAAAAAAATGCGAAGGCAACAACTCAAAAATGTTCGAAAAAAAACCTTCCGATTCTTGCTCCGAATGATTCAAAATTAAATAATTAAAAAGTTGTTTTTCGTTAATTTGCGGCGAATAAAATTCTTTTTGAAAAAGTGCTTTCTGTTCAGAGGCAAAAGCAAAAATTTTTTTGTCAAAAAAATAATAAAACGGTTTCACGCCTGTGCGGTCTCTCGCACCAAACAAGAGATTTCGCTTTTTATCGTACAAAACAAACGCAAACATTCCATTAAAATGTTGCAAACACTCAATACCAAAATGTTGATAAGCAGCAATTAAAACTTCTGTGTCCGAATTCGTAAAAAATTGATTATTAAGATGTTGCAAATTTTCTCGAAGTTCAACATAATTATAAATTTCGCCGTTGTAAGTGAGACAAATATTTTTGTTTTTGGAAAAAAACGGCTGTTTCGCAGCATCCGACAAATCAATAATCGCAAGTCTTTTGTGTGCGAGCGAAAGTGTAAAACGTTGATTTTCAAAAGTTTCTGTTCCTTCACCGTCTTTTCCGCGATGAGAAATTTTCTCTATCATATTTTTTACCACTCTCTCGGTCTCAATTTTTTGTTCAGAGAAATTGAGAATTCCTGCTATTCCACACATCTTCGCAAAATTTTAAAAACCATATCCTTCGAAATCCTTAGTAAATTCATTCGACTTAAATATTGCATTTACAACGACTTGCGTAAATTCATATTGCTCATAAAGTCCGATATCGTCATAAATAAACATTTGCAACGGAATAAAACGCTCTTTGTCAACAAGAATCACCATTTTCTTCGCATAATCTGACGGCACAAGAATCGAATTTCCAGCAATAAAATCATCAAAACCCGAAATTGACGGATTTTTCTCTAAAATCATATAATCATTGACTTTCAATTTTGCCGCAATACTCGAAACCGTCTCATCAGATTTCACCGAATACTCGATATATCGAAAATTCGGATTTTCTAAAACAATTTTATAACAACTCTTCCCGTCAAAAGTTGCGTTAGAATTTTCAATTTTAACCATTTTTTCGATGTTAGTCGCATATTTTTTCATCGTACTTTCGATTAAAATTGCGGTGTTTAAAAACCCTGTTTCGAGAAGCGTGTGATGTGCCTTGTCCCGCATTATCGCACCTTTTGGGTCAAGATTCAAATTTACATAGGGAAAAGAATTGGGATTTACAAGTGCATTTCCGTCATTTGTCCCCGCAACGTACAAAACCTCTGCCGCAGGTTCGGGCAAAATTTTTTTCATATAAACTTGAAACGGTTTATAAGTTTGTTTAATCTCATATTTTGTCTTGATATATTCGCCTTTGACTCGCTCCGACATCGAGAAATGAAATTTCCACGCATTGACTTTTTTTGTATTTTCAACCATTTTAGTCAAAATTTCAACAGCTGTTTGCCCAAAAGAAATATTCGCAGCAAAAAAAGAAATTAAAAATATAAAAATTATCTTTTTCATAAACGTTAAAAAATGTTAAAAAATGTAATGCGAGATTTGTCCCGCCTGCACAAAAATAAATCGAAGAACGATTCCGCCGATAAGAACCAACATTGCAGGAATAAAAATGGGAAAATGAAACCCTTCGAGAAAGAGATAAACAGGAATTTCCAAACCTCCAATACTTAAAATTGGGTCAAGCATTGGGTTATTCTTCCCGCTTGTTATGATATTTTCCATTTTTCGAAAAGTTAAAATAATCTAAAAAACGAGATAATTTAAAACCTCAAAATTAAACAAAAATTTTGAAGTTTCGCAAAAAAAAAGTTTTTTTCACAAAAAAATTATTTCTTTTGAAATTTGAAATGAGAAATTTTTTATTTCGGTGAAAAAATTTTTGAAAAATAAAAAAAAATGATAAATTTGCGTTTTTAAAAATTGATAAAAAATGATTATGGGAAAAAAGAAAATTGCGATAGTGCTTTCAGGTTGTGGCGTTTATGACGGCACAGAAATTCACGAAGCAGTAATGACAATGCTTGCGGTGGTAAAACACGGCGCTGAATGCGAATTTTTTGCACCCGATATGATGCAGCACCACGTAATTAACCATCTCACGGGCAAAGAAATGAACGAAAAACGCAATGTTCTCATCGAATCGGCAAGAATCGCAAGAGGAAAAGTGAAACCATTAAGCGAATTTAATGCAAACGAAGTTGATGCGTTAATTTTTCCAGGAGGATTTGGTGCAGCAAAAAATTTGAGTACTTTTGCTTTCGACGGGGCAAATTGTAAAGTTATTCCTGATGTTGAAAAAGCAATTAAATCAATGGTTTTCGCACAAAAACCAATCGGTGCTTTGTGTATTGCCCCGACTATTCTTGCAAAAATTATTGGAGATAATGTTGAATTGACCGTTGGAAGTAGCGAAAAACCAATTCTCGCAGTCAATCAAATGGGTGCGAAACATCGAAAAGTCACCGACCACAGCACCGTAATTGTTGATTCTCGTTATAAAATTGTTTCTGCACCTTGCTATATGCTTGATGCCGACATTGCACAGATTTCTCTCGCTGCTAACGCAGTGATTTTTACAATTATGGAAATGATAAAATAAATTTTCTCGTTATAAACAGCAAAATTGAACAAATTTTGCTGTTTTTTCAAAAAAATTTTATGGCAAAACGTAAAGAAAATTCTGAAGACGGAATAGTTTTTTCCACGAATCCTAATTTTTCATTCTCGGAGGATGAAAAAATTGAGGTAGAAACTTTACCTGCTGCAAAACAAAATTTGCGAATCTCGTTGGATAAAAAAATGCGAGCAGGAAAATCGGTAACTTTAATCTCTGGTTTTGTCGGAAAACCTGAAGATTTGGAGAATTTGTCGAAAATTTTGAAGGTAAAATGTAGCACAGGAGGCAGTATTAAGGACGAAAACATCCTTATTCAAGGCGATTTGAGAGATAAAATTTTGCAAATTTTACTCGAAATGGGGTACAAAGCAAAAAAAATTGGGGGTTAGTCGAAAAATTTTCTCGTTGATTATCAACGATTTAGCATTTTTTTTGAAAAAAAGTTGAAAATTTTTTGCGAAAAATTTTGCAGAATTGAAATATTGTTTTACCTTTGCACCGCAAAAGAAAAAAATACGAGACCGCAGGGTCAAGTTTCTTTCTAAGATTTAGTAGCTCAGCCGGTAGAGCATTGCCCTTTTAAGGCAGGGGTCCTGGGTTCGAGTCCCAGCTAGATCATTTTTTATAAAAGTTTTCATAAAATATATTTTCCTCTATAGATTGAAAGATTTATAGAGGTTTTTGTTTCTCAATAACTTCACAAAAACGCTTCTAAAAAATTCATTTTTTAAAATTATTTTTAACAAAATTTTTATCTCTCAATAACTTTTCTAAACAGTTTATTTCACAACATTTTTTAAATTTTTCAACGATATTTTTTAACAGAATTTAAAAAATTCTAAAAAGATTTAACTTTTCGAAAAATATGTTGTAATTTTGCGTTGAGTTAAATTTTAAAGTATAAAAACTATGCAAGCAAAACGTTTTTTGAGTTTATTTCTCGTTTCGTTTATCAGTGCAGTTCTTGCGGTGGGAATTTTTTCGTTTTTCAAAACCAACAAAATTGTTTATGTTACGCAAGAATCTCCGATTTCGCGTTTTACAAATTTTTCAGGTGCAGAAAATATTGATTTTACTAAAATCGCAGAAAAAGCTGTTCACGCAGTTGTTCACGTAAAAACGCAATATGAACGTAGATTGAGCAATTGGGATTTCTTTTTTGGAGGTGATTATAACACTCAACTGCCGCCTGCGGTGAGTTACGGTTCGGGAGTAATTATTTCTCCCGACGGTTATATCGTTACAAATAACCACGTTATTGAGAATAGTAATAATATCGAGGTAGTTTTGAATGATAAACGAACATTTGTCGCAAAACTTGTCGGCACAGATCCAACAACCGATATTGCGTTGTTGAAAATTGAGGGAGAGAATTTTTCGTTTTTGGAATATGGAAATTCTGATACGTTGAAAGTCGGCGAGTGGGTCTTAGCCGTTGGCAATCCTTTTAATTTAACTTCAACAGTTACCGCAGGAATTGTCAGTGCGAAAGGGCGAAGTATTGACGTTTTAGAGCGAAATAATGCTATTGAGTCGTTTATTCAGACTGACGCAGCAGTTAATCCTGGAAACAGCGGCGGTGCTTTGGTGAACACGCGAGGCGAATTAATCGGAATCAACACCGCCATTGCTTCGCGGACGGGTTCGTATGCAGGTTATTCCTTCGCCGTTCCTGTCAATTTGGTGGGGAAAGTGGTTAAAGATTTAAAAGAATTTGGTACAGTTCAGCGGGCATATCTCGGCATCAACATTCAAGATGTAGACGCAACTTTGGCGAGAGAGTTAAATTTGGAAAAACCTGAAGGCGTTTACGTTGCAAACGTTCAACAAGGTGCTTCGGCGGCAGAGGCAGGAATCGCAAAAGGCGATGTAATTCTCAAAGTGGGCAAAATTGTTGTCAATAAAGTTTCTGAATTGCAGGAGCAAGTGGGAAAATATCGTCCTGGGGATAAGATTTCTGTAACGATTTTGCGAAATGGTTCTCAAAAAGAGGTAAATATTTTGTTAAAAAATCGTTTGGGAAATACTGATGCGGTGAAAGTTGAGAAAAATACGGTTCTCGGAGCAACATTGCAAGAGGTTTCTGATGCGGAAAAATCTCGCTTGCGAATTCGTTACGGCGTTCAGGTAACAGACATTGCGGGTGGAAAATTTTTCGCAGCAGGAATAAGAAAGGGTTTTATCATTGTTGCGATAAATCAAAAGCCGATTCAGAATGTTGCTGATGTGCAAAAAGCGTTAGATGAGGCTGAAGATGGAGTATTTCTCGAAGGAATTTATCCGAATGGAATTTCTGCGTATTATGCTTTTGGAATAAAATAATTTTTTTTTGAAAATCGCTAAAATTTTGCCATCTCTTTTTCGAAAAGATGGCAAATTTTTTATTCTAAAACAATCAATAATTCATTTTTGGGAATTTTATCACCAATTTGAACATTGATGTATTTTATTTTTCCATCGCAAGGGGCAATAATTGTATTTTTCATTTTCATTGCCTCAAGAATCAAAAGTTTTTCACCTTGCTTGACTTTTTGATTCGGTTTAACATAAATTTTATCAATTGTACCTGGAATATAACTTATCACTTTTTGCTTGTCAATAGAAACCCATTTTTTTCGTCTCTTAAACTTTTCTGTCAAAAGTGTGATATATTCCGTGTCATCGATAAAAAACGAAGTATATTGTTCTTCCATAACAACTTGATTTTTAACGGTTTAAAAAGGAGGAATTCCGTGTTTCTTTTGAGGACGGTTTTCCGTTTTATTAATCGAAACGTCTATTGCGTGAATCAGAAAGTTTCGTGTTTCCTCAGGATGAACCACCGAATCGATGTAACCTCGTGCTGCGGCAACATACGGATTCGCAAATTTATCTTTGTACTCCTGAATTTTTTGCTTTCTCATTTCCTCTGGGTTGGGTGCAGACAAAATTTCTTTCTTGAAAATAATGTTAGCCGCACCCTCAGGTCCCATAACAGCAATTTCGGCATTGGGCCACGCAAAGACAAAATCGGCGTGAAGGTGAATTGAGTTCATTGCGATATAACCGCCGCCGTACGCTTTTCGCAAAATTACCGTAATTTTCGGAACAGTTGCCTCACTAAACGCATACAAAACCTTCGCTCCGTGACGAATTACGCCTGCGTGTTCTTGGTCAACACCCGGCAAATACCCCGGAATATCGACTAACGTAACAATTGGAATATTAAACGCATCGCAAAAACGAATGAATCTTGCCGCTTTATCTGACGAGTCAACATCTAAAACGCCTGCCAACACCTTCGGCTGATTCGCAACGAAACCAATTGTTTCGCCGTTGAGACGTCCAAAACCAATAACGATATTTTTTGCCCAAAGTTCTTGAATCTCAAAGAAATCTGACGCATCAACAATGGCTTTTATGACATCTCGCACATCATAAGGCAATTTGGGGTCGTTGGGAATAATTTTTCCAATTTCAAATTCTGGTTTAGGTTTTTTCGCAGGATAAGGCAACGGTCTTCGAGTGTTATTCCAAGGAATAAACGACATTAAACGGAAAATTTGTTGAAAACATTCCTGTTCGCTGGTGGCAAAAAAGTGTGCGTTGCCGCTAATTTCGCAATTTACTCTTGCTCCGCCGAGGTCTTCCATCGAAATCTCCTCGCCTAAAACGGTTTTTATTACTTCGGGACCCGTAATAAACATTTTTGAGATTTTGTCAACAACAAAAACGAAGTCAGTTAACGCTGGAGAATAAACCGCACCGCCCGCACAAGGACCAAGAATGACTGAAATTTGCGGAATATAACCTGAAGAAATAGTGTTTCTGTAAAATATTTCTCCATATCCTGCGAGAGAGTTGACGCCTTCTTGTACTCTTGCTCCGCCTGAGTCGTTGATTCCGATGATGGGAATTCGCATTTTTAATGCGTGGTCCATAATTTTCACAATCTTTCTTGCGTGCATTAGTCCGAGCGAGCCGCCTGCAACGGTGAAATCTTGTGCGTAAATACAGACAGGTTTGCCGTTGATAGTTCCTGTTCCTGTGATTACGCCGTCGCCGTGCAGCGTTTTTTTATCCATATCGAAGTCTCTTGCCTCGTGTTCGGCAAAGAGGTCGTATTCGTGGAAGGAGTCGTTGTCTAAGAGAGTGATGATTCGTTGTCTTGCGACCATTTTCCCCATTTCTTCTTGCTTTTTCAACGCTTCGATTCCGCCGCCTTTACTTACTTCTTCTCTTTTTTCGAGCAATTCAAGATTTTTGTCTTTTGAAGCCATAGATTTTGTTTTAAAGTTTGCTTGAAAAATTTTAAGTTTTATAAAAAAAATTCATTGAAATAAAATTTCTCAAAAAAACGAGAAATAATTTTTGCAAAGATAAAATAAAAAATTAAATTTTGTTAATAATAAACAATAATTTTAAAAAATATTTTCGTTTTTCGTTTTAAAAGTAAAAATAAAATTTTTTTTTCGAAAAAAGTGAATTAAAATTTTCTTTTTCTCGAAAAAACTTTTACTTTTGATATTGTTTTTTAAAATATGAAAAAAGCGAAGAAATTGAATGTTGAAAATGTTTATAATGTTGATAATCAACCACTTTTCACAAAGAATTTTTTATTGATTTGTGCGGCAACTTTTTGTTTGGCGATGACTTTTTATTTTCTCTTACCTGCTTTGCCTCTTTATTTAGAGAAATTTTTCAATGCAGAAAAAAGCGAAATTGGGTTAGTTATTGCAAGTTATACGCTTGCTGCGTTATTGAGTCGTCCTTTGACGGGTTTTTTTATTGACAAATATGGCAGTAAATTTCTATATTATCTCTCTTTTTTTGCATTTATCGTTTTTACTTCGGGATATTGGTTGGCAGCAACCGTCCTTCAACTTTTCATCATTCGTTTTTTTCACGGTGTAAATTGGAGTATTGCGTCTACGTCGGGTTCAACACTTGCGGTGGAGTTGGTGCCGCCGTCTCGAAGAGGTGAAGGAATGGGTTATTTCGGTCTTTCGATGACTCTCGCAATGACTGTTGGTCCGCTTTTTGGTTTAGTGATTTATGGTGAGCATCATTATAATTGGTTATTTCTGTCGGCAACAATTTCAGCAACGTTGGGTTTTGTTTGCATTCAGTTTATTTCGTTTCCTAAGAATAATAGAAATTTAGAGATAAAAAAACCTTTTCGATTAAAAAATTTGATTCACAAAAAAGCAATGCCGCTTTCGGTGAATATGTTTTTGTTGATGTTTATTTATGGCGGGATAATTCCGTTTGCTTCGTTGTATGGGAAAGAAATAGGTGTAGAAAATCCTGGATTATTTTTTACGTTGTACGCCTTTGGTGTGGTTTTGATTCGTATTACTTGCGGGAAGATTTTTGACCGCGAGGGGCCGCGGCGGATAATATTTGTTGCAATGATTTTGTTGTCAATAAGTGCGTTGATTCTTGGTTTATGTAGTTCTCAGACAGGTTTTTTGTGCGGAGCATTTGTTATGGGAGCAGGCAATGGAGCATTTTTTCCGATTTTTCAGGCAATGGTGAATAATTTGGTTCAGAAAGAGGAGAGAGGAATCGCAAATTCCACTTATATGACTGCTCTTGACGTTGGAATTGGAGTTGGAGGTGTTTTAATGGGTTATTTAGCGGAATTAATTTCACTTCAATATGCTTTTCTCTCGTGTTTTTTGATTTGTGTTGTTTGTTTTATATTTTTCTTCACATACGTTGTGAAACATTACGAAAAAAATCTTTGCAAAAATGAGTGTGAAAGCAATTATAGTTGATGACGATATAATTTCTACGGAAATATTGATGTCGTTTATTGTGAATATGCAAGATATTGAGGTGTCTGCAAAGTGTAAAAACGCTGTTGATGCTTTCGATATTCTGATGCGAAAGTCTATAGATTTGGTTTTCTTAGATATTGAGATGCCCAAATTGAACGGAATTGAATTTATTAAGACTTTGAAAGTGAATCGTTCACCGCGAATTGTTGTGATAACTGCAAATTGCGATTATGCTGTTGAGTGTTTTGACCTTGATGTTATGGATTATATTCTCAAACCAATATTTTTTGAGCGTTTTTTGAAAGCGATGAACAAATTTTATCGATGTAGTTCGACAAATTCGTTGGTTGTTAACTCGAAAAATGATTCTTTTAACGCAGAAAAGCAAAACGAATTTATTTATGTGAAGGAAAATAAACGGATTTTTAAAATTTATCTCAAAGATATTCTTTATATTGAGAGCGAAAAGAATTATTGTAAAATTGTTACCTCAATAAAAACACTTGTAACGAACCAACCCATCACTTTTTTTGAAGAAAATTTACCTTCGAGTAATTTTTTACGAATACATCGGTCTTTTGTTGTCTCGATAAGCAAAATTTCATCTTTTACTTCGACAGATATTGAGATTGATAACACAAAAGAAATTCCAATAGGCAGAAATTATAAGCGAAGTGTAATGAATGGTTTAAAATATTTGACAGAATTGTAAAAAAAAATTCGCAAATTAGAACAACAAATTATCTTTTTTTTGTGGAATAATATTTTTGCCGCAACGAAGAAGTTTGCCGTTTTTATCAAAATAAACTTTTATTCCTTTGAAAGAATTTTCATTGCAGTCGATGACACTGCCCAAAAAATTGTCAAGATTTTCGCGATTTGCAGAATCTGCTTTGTCTATCTGCAAATTATGTCTGCCTAAAATAATATTCCCATTTACATCAAACTGAATCACAAAAAAGAGACGTTTAAACAAAAATTTTTGATTTTCCCATTCAATTTCATCAGGATGATTTTGGTAAACAACAACTAAATCTTTCTTTTGCAAATAAGTAAGCAATTTTTTACCTTTTTTCTCTCGCGGAAAGAGCAATTCTTTGTCTTTTTTACCTTTATTTCGCTTTGTAATTTCAGCCGCCCTGATAAAACTGACTACCTCAAACTCTCGTTTTTCCTTTTTCTCAAGAACCTCGCTGCCATAAATTGCGATAATAAAATTATTTCCTGTCTCGACAAATGTTTTTCCCTTGCGAATCGGGTACAACGATTTAGAATTATTAACCCAACGCACTTTGTTCACAGGAATTTCTTTGCCGTGTTGGTTTTTCAGCAATATTCGCGCAGTGCCGTCTTCGTTGAAAAACGCTTTTTTAGGAACTTCATATTTCACCGAATTAATATTTACTCCTAACTCAAATCGCAAATAATTTTTCACTAAATCGCGAATCGGTTTATCTACAATTTTTTCGACTTTTGCTTTATTATCAATGCTTTCTAAGGGTTTACGAATCACATAATTCGATTCCTGATGTTCATACGGATTTTTAATTTGCCCATAAAAAGACTCCTCATGCAACTCGCCGCGAGCAGAAACGCCACCACTCAACATCATTTTCCCCTTTTTAATATTTACTTTTCCGTTGGGGAGATAAAGTTTTTTTCGTTGAAAAGTGACAGCAATATTTTTATTTCGATACGAGATAAGCAAAGTTTTTATCCAATTTTTTGCATCATCTTTTATGTTGGGGAATTTTTGTAAAATATCTCGTTTAATTGTTTCGAAAAGTGTTTTTCGAGAATTGTGATTCGCACTTTCGTCTGAAAGTTTTTTGATAAGTGCCTGCGTTGTCAAAGCGATGACGAGTGCGTCTATTGCGTGATGCCGATGGTCGCTGCGATTTTTTTTAGAATAAAATTTATATCCTATTTGTTTTCCCTCGTGAAAAACAATTTCTCCTGCCACAGCAAAATTATTTGTCTGCAAATTTTCACAAAATTCGTCATTTTCTTCTCTGCGAATAAAACTTTGGAATTTACCTTTTTCATTGAAAATTGCCCAACAATTGCCGATATTTTTTTTGTCAAGACCGTCATATTTCAATGACTCAAAATCCACATTTTTCGGATGAACAGACTTGCTGAATTTTATTTTATTCTTTGCATCACGAATTTTTGTGAAAATTTCAGGTTTAATCAAAGAATCGAGATGTAATTCTTGCCGAATTTGTTTTGTTACCCCGCCTTTTGTCAAAATAATTTTATTGGGAAAATACATTCGCAAATATTCTGACAATTTTCTCGCAATATAAGCCGTATCATTTAACTGATTATTTTTAAAATCTGTTAATTCATCGGCAGTTTTCATCAAAAAAAGTTTTTGTTTTTCGTCAGAAAAATGACTCACGCGTTTTTTAAATTTCTCAAATTCAGTTTTCGAGAAATATTCAAAAGGCGTTTTATTGCTTTTTTTTGCGTTAAATTCACTCGTAACCAACGTTTTGTTCTGAAAAGAATCATCCAAAGATTGACTCTTCGGAACAATATGTTCAACTTCGATATACGAATTAAAAATATCGTGCAGCGAAATTTCCATATTTTCATAAGGTAAAATACGGCTTTTCTTCCACAACTCAAATAATTCAGACTGAATTTCTTCGGGTGTTTTTTTCTTAGAATCTTTTTTCTCCTCCGTTTTCTCTTCTTTTTTGGTAGAACTTTTTTTCTTTTCTATCTCTTCGGTGCAACGAAGTTCGAGAAAAAGTTCAAATTTCAAAATATTTTCTTTTGTCGGCGAAATGCCTTGTTTTTTCAGAAAAGTTATATAATCCTGACGTTGAAAAAATGTTTTATTTTGTCCCGAACGAATTCTCTCGCGCTCTTTTTTATTTTTTTTCAATTCCCTCGCCAACTCAATATGAATCTCTTCAAATTGACCGAAAGTCCTTGATAAATGCCGTATTTGTCGCAAAGTTTCATTTATCGATTGTTGAACAATAGGGTTTCGCAACTCGTTATTTCGCAACGGTTTAATTTCATTCAACGAATATTGAACTTTTTTATTTTCTGAATCATCATTTTTAACATATTTCGCTTCTACCTCCGCTTGACGAAGATGTTTTCCTTTTTTCAAATGCGGTAACAATTTTTTTATCGCTTTGCTGCTCAAACTGCAAAAATCGGGTTCAAGATTTATCTCGGCAAGATTTTTCAACTGCGTCTCGTTTAAACCAATTTTTGCCGCATAATTTTGCCGCTTCAACGATTTCGCTGTCTCGCAACGCAACCAAGAATCGCCATTGGGAAAATGACTTGCAAAAACTAAATAATGCCAAATATCTATCAAAATTTTTGAACGTTCAGAATCTGAAAATTTTCGCAAAAATTCCTCGCCTAAGGCATTGATTATCTGCGATTTAGTTGTATTTCCTTTCATTTTGTCTTTCAACTCGTCTTCTTTTCTCTCACCTTTAAACGTAATTTTATTTCCAAAATTCAACGTTTTTTTTATTTCTGTTTTACTGAATTCTTCGACAGAATCTAATTTTGCCGCTAAAATCTCTTTTTGCTCTTGCGTCAATTCGAAAACATCGCCTTTTTCGATGTATCGCAAATTATTGACCGATTGCCAAATGCGAAATTCCTGAAACTCAAACGAACTTTTCAACGCACATTGCAAATAATTGCGACATTCCTTGCCGTTTTTGTAAAAAGTGCGAAATTCATACAAACAACGACTTCGCAAATGCTTCTGAGAACGCAAATTTCTTTGAAAAAATATACATTTTTCCTTGATTTCGCTATAATTTTCATCTGTCAAAATGGAAGGATAAAATTGACGTTGAAAATCCCAAATTTTATCAAACTCAAATTCGTACATTTGCCGCTCCGTATAACGACCACGAATCCGAATATTCGGGGCATCAGGATGTTGAGAAATTAACCAATAAAAATATTCGCCCAAAGTCCCAATTTTAATGTTACCCGATTTTACACACTCCTCAATTTCATTTTTCAACGTTTTGATGCCGCTTTTTACTTTTCCCGTCTCGTCTTTTTTCTTTTTATCAGAACCTGATTCGTCAAGTTTTGTACTCAAAAAACCACGACGACGATTCAAATGTAAAAAAATCCTGCCCAACTCGGACAACGAAATTTGCTCTTCCAAGGCTTTTTTACGCAAAAAATATAATTTTTTCGATGTAATTAAAACTTTCTCCTCCGCAGAATCTTGCTCCCACAAACATTTCTTCTCCGAAGAAGGTTTTTTCTCAAAAGTATAATAATTTTTATCTGGTGAAACTCCAAATTTCTCGTTCAAAAGCCGCAATAACTTTTTTCTACGCAATTTATAGCGAAAATATTTTCGACGACCCATTCGAGACATTCGACGTTTAACATTTCGCGAAACCTCTCTACCTTTGTCTATATTGACGCCTTCGGGAAAAAT
>DYQK01000017.1:0-16851 GCA_020719385.1 Rikenella microfusus
AGGAATCATTAATCAACCAAATACTACTTATTTTGATATTCAAAAACAGATTTATCAAAATAATAGCAAATTTTTAAAATCTCTCACTGACAAAGAATTAAAACATTATCATCGTTGGCAATGGTTTTGGAGCTCAAGAGTTGATTCTGATGGGCACTTCGATTTTTATGGAAGGCAAATTAGCAAATATTTTGGTAATTTGCAAAAAGATAATAACGAAACATTGCCAATATCTTGGCAATGTTGTGGTCCTTTTGGCAACACAATTCAAGGTAATAAAGACCAGATTGGTCGAGTAACATCTCTTTGGGTGCATCCGACAAACCATAATATTGTGTGGGCAGGAGCAGCAACAGGAGGATTATGGAAAACTGAGAATGCATTAAGTTCAAACAATCCGACTTGGATTTGTAAAACAGCCCCTTTGCCAGGTGGAATATATGATATTGTTGTACATCCGACGAATACACAAACAATGTATATTATCTTGGGTATGTTTGCAAATGGAATAATGAGAACTTCGAATGGATATAGTTTTGGAGTTTATAAAAGTACAGATGGAGGCGAACATTGGGATGTTGCGCTCAGTACCGCTACTTCTAATTGTGAATTTTTTAGATCCATAATTATTCACCCAACAAATCCCTCTATTTTATATGTTATTTCTGAATGGAACATTTACAAATCAATAGATGCAGGAATAACATGGACGATTTTAAAAAGAGCAGCTGCAAATCAACAGTTTATAGATATTGAATTTCACCCAACAAATTTTAATATTATTTATGTTTCAGGCAACAATATCTTATGTCGCACTATTGATGCAGGCAATACTTGGACAGATATCACTTCAAACATACCTAATTTACCTACCAACACAAAAATTGCAATTGCAGTTAATAGAACAACTCCAGATTACCTGTACGTTCATATGGTTAATTATGATTTTTGTAGCAAAGTTTTAAAATCTATAAACTGGGGTAATCAATGGGATGATTTTGCTTATCTCAATTATGACAGAGGAGGCACTAATTGGTCGTTAGAAATTAAAGTTTCTCCGAGTAATCAATATTTGTACATTGGTGGACATTATCTACATAAATATTTACCGTCAGGTAATCTTGTGTCTACTTTTAATGGGAAAATACATGATGATGTTCAAGTCATTGTTTTTCCAAATAAAAACAATGATAATATCGTTTTTGTTGGAACTGATGGTGGAGTTGAACGAAGCTTAGATGGAGGAAACACTTGGACTTGTATAAATGGGAATTTAGCTATAAATCAATGTTATAGTGTAGCAATTACTGAACAAAATGCCAACATTGTATTAACAGGATGCCACGATAATCACAGTTTTAGACGAAATGCGGATGGAACTTGGACTAATTTTGGGGATGGCGATGGAGGAAATTGTATTATTGACTATTCTAATATGAACAATATTTATTGGATGGAAAATCGAGAGGTAAATTGTACCAACCAACAAATTATTACTTTGCCCGAATACAATTCTCCCATGGCTCAACATCCAACAAAACCTTATATGATTTATTATGGTGACTGGGTACTTCGCAGAAATCAATATGCAAACAGCAACCCTGTAGGAATTACTTGGTTAGGTACAAATGGTTCTGTTGGAATAACAACGGCTATTGCTATTAGTCCTTCAAAACCGAACTATTCGTATTTTGCTTTTAAAAATCCTTCAACTAAACACACTTCCATTTGGAAAGATACTAATGATTTTAACAATTCCTCTCCAATTAGAATTAGTGATAATTTGGATGCATTTCTTTTACTTTCTGCAAAAGTGATGGACATTGAAATTCACCCAACTGACCATAAAAAAATATGGGTGGCATTTGGAAATTTCGTTGCAGAAAATAAAGTTTATACATCTTCCAATGCTGGAGAAACTTGGATAAATTATTCAGAAGGTTTACCAAATTTCCCTATAAACTGTGTTGCATATGACAAAAATTATGACTGCTTGTATGCAGGAACAGATGTCGGTGTTTTTTACAGAAATAAAAGAATGATGCAATGGCAAGAATATCAAGGAAATTTACCTAAAACAATCATTTCTGATTTAAAAATAAACAACACTTCAAGAGAATTAATTGCAGCTACTTATGGACGAGGTATTTGGAAAACTACATTGCAATGTACATATCCGACTCCTTCTAATCCAAATATTAACAGCACGCCAAATCAAATTTGTGAATGGACCGGAGGAATACTTTTAAAAATTTTAAATGTTGAACCCAATACCTCTTATTTTTGGTTCGATTCAAATAATAATCAACTGAATTCGCAAAGTGTCGCACAAATTAGAGTTTTTGCATCAGGAGAAATTGGCGACTTGGTTAGTTTCTCTGCAAAAGCACTAAATATTTGCAATGAAAGTACTGTCTCTAACTGGAAAAGTCGAATTGTATCTTGTCCTGCAGATTTTGTTTTATACCCAAATCCGTCTAATGATTTTTTAAATATTGAGTTTGAAACAGAGATTGATTCAATAGAATACGAAATCCGTCTAATGATTTTTTAAATATTGAGTTTGAAACAGAGATTGATTCAATAGAATACGAAATCCGTCTATTTAATAAACAAAATAAATTGGAATATTCTATTAAAACAAATAAAAAATTGAATCTGATAGACGTAAAACATTTGCCTCCAGATTTATATTTTATTCATATCATTTTTAATCAAACAACTATTCGAAAAAAAATATGGATAATTAAATAAAGAAGAATATGAAAACAATTTTTTTATTTCTCATTTTTGCCCTTATTTTGAAGTTTTCTGTCGCACAAAACTTCGAAATGTATAAAAACGACACCATCAACCGAACAGACAAGGACAATTTGAAGCAAGGAAAATGGCTTACTTTCGATGAAGCAAAGTTAAAAGTCGTTGAAGAGGGTAATTTTCTCAACAACAAAAAGCACGGAATTTGGAAAAAATATTTCTTCAACGGCAATTTGCAGTCAGAAATCACGTTTCAAAACGGAATCCCTGACGGATACGCAAAAATTTATCACGAAAACGGCAAAGTCGCAGAAGAAGGAATGTGGAAAGTGGACAAATGGGTCGGAAATTACAAATTTTTTCACGAAAACGGAAATCCTTCTTATGTCTGGAATTTCGATGCAAGCGGAAAACGCACAGGAAAACAGCAATATTTTCACGAAAACGGCAAATTGCGAATCGAAGGAGAATGGAAAGAAGGAAAAGAAGCAGGAGTAGTGAAGGAATACAACGAAGACGGAAGTTTAAAATCAGAGAAAAATTTCAATGACGGCAAATTTGATGAGACAACATCGAAAGAATACGCCGTTCCGCCTGCTAAGAAAACCGAAAATCCGCCTGCTAAGAAAGTCGAAAATGTTGATACCGTAAAAAAATCTGTCGAACAGCCCAAAAAACAAGAGAAAGAACGAGAATACGGCGTTTTTACAGGAAACGGTTACTTCAAATTTCTCAACGCAAACGGCAAAGTTGACTGCGAAGGCAATTTCGTCAGAGGCAATTTGTACGAAGGGAAAAAGTTTTTTTACAACAAAGAAGGCAATCTCATCAAAACTGAAATTTACGAAGGCGGCAGAATGAAAAAAACAATTATCAACAAATAAAACAACGCAAAAATGCTTTTTTGTGAAATTTTATTTTGGTTTTCGATAATTTGTATTTTCTATCATTATCTCGTTTATCCGTTGATAATCAAATTGTTATCTCGAAGTAAAAGTGAAAATACAAACGTTTTTTCAGAGAAAGATTCTTTGCCCAAGGTTTCGATTTTAATGTCTGTTTTCAATGAGGAAAAAGTAATTTTCGAAAAAATTGAGTCCGTTTTTGAAACAAATTATCCCTTAGAAAAACTCGAACTAATAGTCGGGTCAGATAATTCTGTTGACAAAACGAATGACATTTTGCTTTCTCTTTCCCCAAAATATAATTCTTTGCAAATTTTTATTTTTCAGCAACGTCAAGGTAAAATCAACATTATCAATAACTTAGTCGAAAAAACAAACGGCGAAATCTTAATTCTCACCGATGCGAATGTTTTTTTCGAAAAAAAAACTATTTTTGAGTTGGTAAAACATTTTAAAAATGCAGAAATCGGCTTGGTCGGGAGCAACATCATTAATATAGGTATAAATCAAAACGGTATTTCGCTTCAGGAAAGTTTTTATACCTCACGAGAAAGTCAAATTAAACACAACGAAGGCAATATTTGGGGAACAATGATGGGACCTTTTGGCGGGTGTTTTGCGATGCGTAAAAATTTATTTCAAAAAGTGCCGCCAAATTTCTTGGTTGATGACTTTTTTATCAATATGAAGGTTTTAGAACAGGAAAAAAAATCTATCAATTCTCTTTCTGCAAAAGTTTACGAAGACGTTTCGAATCATTTTCGCGAGGAGTTTCGCAGAAAAGTACGAATCTCAACAGGCAATTTTCAAAATCTCTACGCTTTTTTTCACCTCATTTTTCGAAAAAATAAATTAAACTTCGGACTCGGTTTTAGTTTTCTCTCGCACAAAGTTTTGCGATGGCTGGGACCATTTTTTCTAATTCTCATATTTTTCACCAACATTTTTTTACTTTTTCAAAATAAATTTTACTTAATTTTATTTTTTATCTATATTTTCTCGTTTTTTATTCCATTTTTCGATTTTTTATTGAAAAAAATCTCGTTCAATATTTCGTTTTTTCGTTTTATTTCTCATTTTTACGGAATGAACTTCGCTTTGTTTATCGGTTTTTTTAGATATTTAAAAGGCGTTAAATCAAGCATTTGGAAACCTACAGAGAGAAATCAAACAAAAAATTAATTTTTTTTGTTTATTTTGAAAATAATTTTTATTTTTGTAAAAAATTTTTTATGGCAAACCCTATTCCAGTCATATCTCCCGAAATAACCCTCATTGCCAATTCGGGAGTTCAGTTTTATCAGTTGCAGGTCAATATGAATATCGGCACTCCTGCTTATAAAAAAAGTGCTGAATATTTCGAAAAAACGGTCCCGACTAACGACGGCGGAAAAGAAATCACTTATGTATTCGTTTATTTTCACAGCAAATTAAATTGTTATATTGAACTTACTGACGAAATAAAACGAATCGCTACTGATTCTTCAGGTATTATTGATGAGGCGAAAATTCCGAATCATCTTATCAAAAAAATCAAAGATGAGCAAGTAAACACTTCTCGCGGAAAAGACGCTATTGATTCGTATGAAGAAGTTTGGATTCCGTTGCCGTATTTTCGCAAAAGTTTCGACAATAAAAAATTTCAGCCCGGTCCCGAGACGTGGGCCATGGTTTGGTTACGCAAAATTCCCGACACAATAATCACTGACGAAAGCACTTTAACACACAATGTGGTTCTCGCTTTTGATACGCGTTGTGCAGCAAATAATGGCGACAAATATCTCACTCCCGATTTAAAAGATGCCGAAGGAGCAAGTTTCGAATGTGTTACTGACCCAAATTATAATTTCTTTTTTTGCAGTCGCACTTGGATTCTCGAATGGTTAAAAGCAAATTTTGACAAGACAGATAAATTAAAAAATCGAAAACAAGAATTTCAATTCTTGTTTATGAACTTTTATCTGACTCTTCTCAAAGCTCTTGAAGCGGCAGGTACTTTTCCCAAAGTGCAAATGGTTGGTGCGCCAAAGATTAATGATAAATTCGTTTCTAACGAAGTGGATTTAATATTAGATGTTGGAAATTCTCGCACTTGCGGAATATTAACGGAAACTCTCTCTGCCGACCAACCTTTTGATTTTACCGAGTCTGTTCCGTTGCGAATCCGAGATTTGAGCAAACCCGACCTCTCTTACACCGAACCTTTCGATATGCGAATGGCGATGGTTAAACCAAACTTGGGCGAAGAATCGGCAATTATTATATCAGGAAATAAACAAATGTTTTCCTGGCCCTCTATCGCAAGAATCGGCGACGAAGCAATGCGTTGGGCAGTTTTAGAATCTGGTGAAGGCTCAAACGCAATTATGTCAAGCCCAAAACGATATTTGTGGGACACATCTGAACGACAATTCCCATGGACCTACATTTCAAGCAGAAATGAACCCTTCGCTAAACCCGCTTTGCACGGAATTACTGAACAACTCACAGACGAAGGAAAGTTTGTTAAAAAAGAAATGGAAAAATTCCTTGACCCTGTTAATGAAAATTCGGGGCTAAAACCTCCTTATCCCGCCATTTATCCCTTATTCCCGCGCGGTTCAATGATGCTTCTTGCTATGGCAGAAATTTTCCTCCACGCAATAACGTATGTCAATAGTTTCGAATATCGAAAACGAAAAGGACAAGAACGAATTCCACGAAAACTAAAACGAATTGTTATCACTTGCCCGACAGCAATGCCGCAAGTAGAACAAAAAATTTTGCGAGAACACGCAAGAGACGCCATTGAAGCGTTAAAAACATATTTCAACGAATCATTTATTGACAATGATTTGTTAATTATTCCCGACCCTGACGACATTATTCGTCCCGAAGAAATGCGAGATAAGAAAAAAGAATGGGCTTTCGACGAAGCAACTTGCAGCCAACTTGCCTTTGTGTACAGCGAAATCAAAGACCGTTTTATGAACGATGCAAAACTTTACATCAACACGGTCGGCAGACAACGAGCAGATTCGGTATACAAAAATTTGCCCGCAGTAACCGTCGCAAGTATTGACATCGGAGGAGGAACAACAGACTTAATGATCATGTCTTATCAAGCAGACCCTCAGGCAGATATTTCGCGTTTAATCCCGAAACCTCTCTGTTGGGAAGGATTTAATTTGGCAGGTGATAATGTTTTAAAACGAGTTATTGAACGAATCGTTTTGCCGAACATCTCAATATATGCAAAAAAATGCGGTTGTGCAAATCCCACAAACATAATGACTTTCTTATTTGGTCCTTATGTCGGTGATTTGGAAGCAAAAGACCGCAGAATGAAAAGACAATTTGCAAATCAAATTGCTGTCCCGATAGGTTTTGGAATATTGAACCACTCCGCCGAGGACAGAGACGACCAACCTTATTCTTTCGACTCGTTTTTCGAAAATTTCCCGTATCCAAGCGAAATATTGATAAGTTACATCAATAAAAAATTCCGAGATGCAGGTGCGGCAAATTTCGATTTGAAAAAAATTTCTTTCGCACTCAATAAACAAGGAATAAGCAAAGTTGGAAAAGACGTTTTGGAAAAAATGATCGGCGATTTATGCGGAATAGTTTCTCAATATCACTGCGATTTTGTCTTGTTATCGGGGCGTCCAACAAATTTGTCTGTCGTGAGAGATTTATTTTTGAAATATTTACCCACAGGTCCAGACAAAATTGTTCAAATGGGAAATTATCGAATCGGAACTTGGTATCCGTTTGCGAAGGGAATCGGAATTATCAAAGACCCAAAAACTTGCGTTGCTGTCGGAGCAACAGTCGCACTGATGTCAGGAACTCTGAGCCGTTTGAAAATATTCTCCCTCGACACAACGTTGATGAGAGAGATTTTTGACTCAACAGCCGATTATATCGGGCAATATCAACCCAATAGTTCGCATTTATCTTCTATGTTTTTCGACCCAAATACAGATTACAGCACCGTAAAATTTTACGGTTATATGGTTTTGGGAATGCGACAAATGCCAATAGATTCATGGATTTCAGCACCTTTGTACGAAATTACATTTTCAACAAACGAATATGCAGCTCAATATAAAAATAAAGTTCCTATCACTTTCGATATTGAACGAAATCCGAGAGACAAAGAAGGAATCCGCTCATTGAAAAACATCATGACAAACACAAATCAACGAGTGCCGACAGAAGCAATACGCGTAAAATTAAAAACTCTCGTCGAAGAACACGGACATTGGCTCGACACAGGAATTTTCCTCGTTCAATTAATTACCGAATAAACATTTTCCCCTTAAACTCTGTCAGATTTTCCAAAATCTGACAGAATTTGTTGATAAAATTTTTACTTTTCACAAAATCTCAACAATTGTTCACTAAAAACAAAAAAAAACTTCTCACGAATGAGAAGTTTTGAGATTTTTATTCTTTTTTTAAAATTAATAGACAATCATTTAACCCAAATAGGCTCTTAACAAAGCACTCCGCGAAGTGTTTCTCAATCTTTTAATTGCTTTTTCGCGAATCTGTCGCACTCTCTCGCGTGTTAGACCAAATTTTGCCCCAATTTCTTCTAATGACAATTCTGGCACGCCGATTCCAAAAGAGTATCGCAAAATCCAACATTCCCGCTCTGTCAAAGTGGCAAATGCACGGTCAATCTCTTTGCTCAGCGATTCTATCATTAAATTGTTATCTGCTATCGGCGAATCAGAATTCTCTAACACATCCAACAGACAACTCTCCTCGCCTGCCGTCAAAGGTGCATCAACAGAAACATGCCGCCCCGAAACGCGCAGCGTATCCATAACCTTCTCCTTCGGCATATCTAACAAAATCGCTAATTCCTCAGGCGTTGGACGACGCTCATGCTCCTGCTCAAATTGGGCAACAGCTTTGTTAAACTTGCTCAACGAACTCACTTGATTCAAAGGAAGACGAACAATTCGAGATTGCTCATTTATTGCCTGCATTATCGACTGACGAATCCACCAAACGGCATACGAAATAAACTTAAATCCGCGGGTCTCGTCAAACTTCTCAGCGGCTTTTATTAAACCCAAATTCCCCTCATTTATTAAATCAGGAAGACTTAATCCTTGATTCTGATATTGCTTGGCGACAGAAACAACAAAGCGCAAATTTGCACGAGTTAACTTTTCAATAGCATACTTGTCGCCTTTGCGAATGCGTTGAGCCAATTCTACCTCTTCCTCAACTGAAATCAACTCATAACGACCAATCTCTTGTAAGTACTTATCTAAAGAAGCACTCTCGCGATTCGTTATGGACTTGGTAATTTTTAACTGTCTCATGCCTTTTGTGTGTTAAAATTGAGTACAAAGATAATACTTTTTTTAATACGAAAATTAATTCTCATATAAAAAAAATATTTTATACACTTCTTACGTTTTATTTAAAAAAAAGTTTCATTTTTGTGCCAAATTTACACGAAATTTTTATGAAAAAAATATTTCTTTTCTTAATTACGAAATTTTTTATCTCTTTCAATTATGTTTTTGCACAAAATCCGACAGATTCGACAACTTTCCCCGTATTTTTCAGAGAAAGTTTAACTTCGACAACGGCAATTCCGCAAAAAAAATATGAAACTCAAATTTCTATTTTGTTAAAATTTCTAAAACAAAACAATAATTCGCTCTTCACAGGCGTAAATCTCGAATATGGTTTCTCTAAAAAACTACAATTTCAATTATTTGTCCCCTATTCTTGGCAGTTTTCGCAAAATATCGAAACTACAAAAGGATTTCTCAAGCCGCAAGTCGGAATGTTATATAATTTTTCGAATCGAAAAAACTTTGTTTTCTCACTAAAAACGGAAGCACAACTTCCAATTACCTCCGACCTAATCGAAGATGAAAACCCCGAATTTCAAGCAAAATTCTTGTTTGCGTACTCACTTTTTCCCAAATTTCAAATTCACTCAGGAATTGGAGTGTATAATTTTCTCACAGAAAAAAAATTTTTGTATCATCTCTCTATTTCTTACTCTATAAAAAATTTTGTCCCATCTTTTGAGTGGAAACATTTTGCAAAAATTGATAAAAATTTTCTCATCTTCGGAATAATTTATCGAAAAAATCTAAATTTCGAAACAGGAATCGCTTTTTTCTCAACAAACACAGATTTTCTCAAAACTTACGGAGCTATTTTTAAATTTACATTTAATTTTAGTGTCGAGGAAAAAGATTAATATAAAAATGAAATGGTTAAATATATAAAAATTGTTAAAAAAGAATAAAAAAACCAAATTCTTAACGGAGTATATTGCTGAAAATTAACTTTTAAACGAATTTGCAAATACAAAATCATCACAAATTTCCCAAAAAAATTTGCGACATTAACCGCTATTGCCGCAGACAAAATCCCAAAAATATCTATAAAAATCAACGTACAAAAAACACTCAAAATCAATTCTATAATCGAACTAAACAAAATGATTTTATTTTTTTGTAAACCCATAACGAAAATTTGCGGAAAAATCAAGCGACTAACAATTAATAACAAATACAAATTAAAAACCTCCGCACTTTTTTCGAAATAATGATTAAAAATCTTTGGGTACAAAAAATGGCTGCTCACCAAGAAAAACAACGTTATCGGAAATAAAACGTGCATAAATTTTTTACTTTTCTCCCCAATTTCAGACAACATTTCCTGCCAATTTTCTTTTTTTCGACTAACCTCCGAAATATTTGCGTTTGCAAACGCAGTTGCGACCAACAAAACCAACGGAAATTCTTTTGCACCATATTTGTAAATTGCGAATAACTCGTTGCCCAAATTTTTTAACAAAATAAAATCGTTGATATAATTGGCAGAACCTGTTAATAATGAAGCAGTTAGCAAAGGCAAAACGGAAATAAAAATCTCTCGAAAAAACGAAATCGAAAAATTAACATAACTAAATTTTTTCACCAAAAAAATTAACCAAACAAAACGAAATAGTGAGATAAAAATTAAACCGTCAATAGATTTTTCAAGCGAATAGCCCAAAAACAACGGAATTATGACGCAAAAAATTTGCAGCGAAAACGAAAAAATGCCATAAAATAAAATCCTCGAAGGACGATTTTTTAACAAATAAATATACTCAATCAAACAAGAAGGGTTGCTGAGAAAAACGTACAAAATTAATTTTTCGAAACAAAAAATTTCTTTGCCCTCGTACAAAAATTCAGACAAAAAATTTCTCAAAAAATATAGAGAAACCGCAGAAAAAAGACTCAAAAATATCACAGAAAGAAAAAAATGAAATAATTCCGCAGATTTTTCAGAATCTTGAAAAGTTAAAAAAGTTTTATTTCTGTGAAAAAGAGTTAATAACGAAGGAATAATTGCGTTCACCCAAAAAAATACCGAAATCGCTGCCAAATTCATAAAAACTTCATAATTGCCAATTTCTGAAACCGACAAATGCGTTTTTGTAAACAAAATACTTATCAACATCAAACTTCCGTAACGAATAAATTGATAAGTTTGCAACGCCGAGAGATTTGAGAGATATTTCGCAAAAATTTTCATAAAAATTTTGTTAAAAAATGTTAAAAGAGATAAAAACGATGCCATCGCTTAAAGTGATGGCATCGCTGCGAAAAATAAAAAAATTATTTTCTCGTCTCGACTTGTTTTCGAGAGTCAAGATAAAGTTTTGTTAGTCCACCGAGAATCAATAAAACGACTAATATTGAGGAAGCAAGCCCAATTTTTTGCCCGACAGAAACCGATTTGGGTTCAAATTTAAACTCAATAATGTGCTTTCCTGCAGGAATAATTGCCGCTCTCAAGACATAATTCACTCGAAAATGATCAACAGGTTTGCCGTCAATATACGCATTCCAACCTATGGGATAATAAATTTCCGAAAAAACTGCCACTCTGTCATTTTGCGTATTTGCCTCATATTTCAACTTGCCAGGACGATATTCGACTAATTTTATTTGCGGAGTGTCAGTAAGTGCAGAAATAAATTCCTCTTTTGGCAATTTGGCGACAATATTCGCAAATTTCTTTTGGTCAATAATGACAGTTTTTTCAGGTTCAAATTTTGTCAAAGCCTCAATTTCCTCGTCTGGAGAGTTCACAAATTTATAATTTTTCACAAACCACGTTGCACCTAACGCACTCGGATTCGGAATCAAAGAATTCGGACCAGCAATGATATATTTCGTATTTAACATATTCATTACGTTCAAACGCGGCAAAGTGCGATACAAAGCAACATTGTTGCTGTCTTTTTGCAAAATTTGTTTCAAAATTGAGATAGTAGGAAACCATTGCTTGTCGATTAAGTCTTGATACCTTCGCAATTTTGCACCGTGATAACCACCCACAGATTTGTGATGATACGGCGTATAACCGTCATTGAAAACGTTTCGCGTGAGGTTTAACACTCGAAAATCGCCTTGGTCGGATTTGTCTTTCAAAATCATCTTGTCGGCAGGCGTTAATGGAAATTCGGCGTCTTCGCTAACTAAACTTTTCTCGTGAAAATCTTTTTCACCCAAATATCGGCGGTCAACAATCCACAAATCGATTAAAATTAAAAAACCTAAGGCGAGAAATAAATATTCTTTTTTCAATTTTTTGAAAATAAACGCAGCAAGAGCAATTCCTGACAAAAGAATAAACATTAAACTTCGAAATGTATCCGATTTGAAAATTGCGATTCGAGCAGATTCTAAATGTTTCATAAAAACATCAATTTGCTGTGCATATTGCGGCATTTCTGTTTTTTGTTCCGCAAAACGCTGCAATTCCTCGCCGCTTATGAAACTGAAAAACGCAGAAGGTGCGATATAAAAAATGAACGTTAAACCTGCGGTTATTCCAAAAGCATAATAAAATTTTTGTTTAATTTCCTTTGTAAATTCTTTGATTTCGAGAATTTCTTTTACAGCAAGAATTCCGAGAAGTGGAATTGTTACTCCTGCGATAACCAACGCCATTGCGACGGTGCGAAATTTATTGTAAAGAGGAACGTAATAAAAGAAAAAATCGGTAAAAATCGGAAAATTATGTCCCCAAGACAAAAGAATTGACAACAACGAGGTGCTTACTAACCACCATTTTAACGCTCCTTTGACGAAAAATAAACCGAGAACGAATAAAAAACACATAATTGCTCCGAGATAAACAGGTCCCGATGTGAAAGGTTGGTCGCCCCAATATCTGTTGCTATTTCCGACCATTTCGCGATATTGACCGTCAACTTTTTGTAACGCAACTTTGTCATCGCCGATTCTTTCTGTCGAGCCGCCTTTTGCGTCAGGGATTAATAAGGTAAAAGTTTCACCTTTTCCATAACTCCACGCCAAGGCGTAATCTTTGTCTAAACCTGTTGATTTTTTTGCGTTTGTTGAGTCTTTTTGAGAAAGTTCGGATTCGCCGCGAATCGTTTCTTTGCTATATTCATAAGTTGACCACAAAGATTTCGCCGCAGGCAAAACAGATAACAAACACATTGAACCCCCAATAACCGTTGCAATAGCAAAATGTTTCATTTCTTTCTCTTTTATTGCGTAAATTAATTTGACAACAATTAAGAGAAAAACAATTAAACCGAGATAATATGTGATTTGCGGGTGATTACAAGCAATTTGTATTCCCATTGCGAGCAGCGTTAATATTCCTCCTGCCAAATATTTTTTATCATAAAGGAGAAGGAATCCTGCCAAAACAGGTGCCATCGTGGCTATTGCGTATGCTTTCAAAAGATGTCCTGCGATGACAATAATCAAATTATACGAGGCAAAAGCAAAGGCAATTGCCCCAATTATACTCAACCATTTATCAATTTTGAGAGAAAGCAGCAAAATATAAAAACCCAAAAGATATAAAAACAAAATTGCAATAGTCGAAAACGGAAGTCCGAGACGGAGAAACTGTAAAATTTGGATGAAAATGTTGTTTTGCACTCCGCTGCGAATTTGATAAGCAGGCATTCCGCCAAACATTGAGTTAGTCCACATTGAATGTTCGCCCGTTTGATTGTGATAATCAGCCAATTCTTTCGACATTCCCTTCGCATGGACGTCATCCATTTGCGAGATAGATTTTCCTTGCAAAAGCGGATAAAAATAAATTGTACTCAGCAAAATGAAAAAAATTACCGCAATTACGTAGGGAAACGATTTTTTTAGTAAGTTTTGAAAATTCATAATTTAATTTTTGGTAAAAAAAATATTGCAAAAGTAAACAATTTTAACAAAATAATGATTTTTTTTCGAAAAAAATAAAATTTTCTCAAGAAAAAAGTTAATTTTGCAAAATAAAATTTACAAATAATGAATTCTTGGTTGAACGAAAAAATTATAAACGAAAGTTTACAACTTCTTGATAATAAACGCATTTTAACGATTACAGGAAGTGTTGGGTGCGGCAAATCAACTTTTATTTCGAAAGGAATTTTACCTGTTTTGAGCAAAAAGTTTCAGAATCACAAAATTATTTTCTGTAAAATTGCGGAAAACCCTTTTTCAAATTTGGCAAATTCTCTTGCACAGCAAATTCTGGATACGCAAGATGTTGAAGTGTTAAAAATTTGTTGCCCTTTGTCAGAGATTTCACTGAAAAAATCGGAAAATGGAATTTTGGAAACTATAAAAGAGTTAAATAATTCGCAAATTGATGGGATTTTTTTAATCTTAGAATCTTTTGAGAGAATTTTTTCACCGCAAAATTCAAAAGAAGAGATAAGAAATTTTTTAAACCTGATTCTTTGTGCCGCAACGCAAGAAGAATTTTCGATTCATATTATTTTGTCGCTGCGAAGTGAGTTTTTGTCGGATTGTGCGGAATATTTTTCGTTTTTTAAAACCATTTCGCAAGGAATTTTTTCGTTAAAATCGAGAGAAAATGATGAGAATGCAAAAAATCAACTTGAAAATTTACTTGAAAATATTTTTTCGCAATTAAAAAATGAGAAACAGAGAGAAATTTGTAAAATTTTATTTCAACATTTAACGTTGAAAACTGAAAAAAACGAGATTTTAACTTTACAAACCTCGATTTCAAAAATTGTTGATATTTCTCAAAGCACAGAAAATGAAATTTTGGAAGTTATTGAGTTTTTTGCGAAGAAAAATTTTTTAAAAACCGAGAGAAATCTCTTGACAAACGAAGTTTTTGTCGAGATGTTGTATGAAAATTTGTTTCTTTTTTGGGAGAGACTCAATAATTGGGTGAATTTGCAATATAAAAATTCGTTGTTATTGAAAAATTTAACAGAGAAATATCAAAATTTTGTTAAAACGAACAATTTGCCTCAATTTTTTGAGTCTGAAATTTACGAGATTTTAGAATTTGAGAAAGAATCTCAGATAAAAAATTCTGAAATTGTTGATTTTTGGAAAAAAGTGAAAGAAAAGTTTTTTGCAGAAAATTTGGAAAAAGAGAAAATATTTAAACAAGAAAAAAAGAAATTTTTTATTTTTGGAGGAATAATTGTTTTGTTAAGTGTTTGTTTTTCAATGTTTTATGGTTTTTGGCAATATTCGAAAACCGAGAATCAGGAATCTGAGGCGAAACGTCAGGAGACAATTGTGAAGGAGCAACTTATTGTCGCACATAAAAATAAGGCTCGGGCGGAGAAGTTATTGTACGATGTTATTGACATTCAGAGCAAAAATTTTGATTTAATTGAGGCGGCTTTTAAGCAAACTCCGCATAATGATGCGTTGAAAAAGCAACTTGCAACGGCATATAGCGATTTTGCGTGGTATTTGATTTTAAATAAAAAATTTCAAGAGGCGGTCAATTTTGCAAAAAAAGGTTTAGAAATTGACAAAGAGCAAGAATGGATTTATACGAATCTTGCGACAGCATATTTGTGCAACAACGAATTTGAGAAGGCAAAAGAAATTTATGAGAAATTCAAGGAAAAGCCGTATTTTCAAGGCGGAAGTTACAAAGAAGTTTTTTTGGGGAATATTATCGCACTTGAGGAGGAGGGAATAAAAAATCCTGATTTTGATAAAATTTTTAAAATTTTGCAATAATTTAAAATATTTTAGTATTTTTGTCTCGAATTTAAAAAACTTTTTATGATGGAAAAAACTGAAATTCATTGCGTTTATAATTTGATAATTCTTGACGAGAGTGGCTCGATGGAATCTATCAAAAAGCCGACTATTCAAGGGTTTAACGAAATTGTACAGACAATCAAAGGCATCGAGAAGCAATTTTCTGAGCAGAAACATTTTATCAATTTGGTAACATTTAACGGTCTCGGAATCAATGAAAAATTGTTTTTGCAACCCATTTCGACACTTGAATTTATTGATGAAAATATTTATCGTCCCGATGCTTCGACTCCGTTGTATGACGCCATCGGTTTTGCTGCGTTGAAGTTGAAAAACGAAATTGCAAATCAGACAAGTTTCAATGTTTTAGTTACGATTCTCACCGATGGCGAGGAAAATGCTTCGAAAGAATTTTCTGCTGACGCAATTCGCAAAATTATTGAGGAATTGAAAAAGCAAAATTGGACTTTTACTTATATCGGGACTCAACACGATGTTCAAACTGCCGCTTCGACCATTTCAATAACAAATGTGATGCAATTCACCGCTGACGAGGACGGAATGAAGGATATGTTTGCAAAAGAGCAGAAGGCACGAGTGCGTCATTCGTTTAAAATTCAGAAAAAAGAAGTAGCGGAGGACGATTATTACACAGACGAAAATGTCAGTTAATTTTCTTTCGCAAAACTCTTTGCAAAATATTGCGAAAGTTTAAATTTTTGTTTTATGGAAAAAATTTTTCAAAGCGAGTTTCAGGAAATTTTTTTCGAGACAAAAAATTCAATGATGAAGGTTGTTTGGGAAAATACGGAAAATCTTACAGATGAATTGTATCGAAAAGAGTTGTTTTTGCAATTAAAAAATATTGAGAAGTTGAGACCTTTACGAATGTTAATTGACACTTCGACTTTTTCGTTTGTCATTATGCCAAGCACGCAAGAGTGGAATAATCAAAATATTCTCAAAAAAGTTATTGAAACAAACTTGCATTTTGCTGCGTTTTTAATTTCGCCAGAAATATTTTCTCAAGTTTCAATAGAACAAAATATGGAAGAGGAAAAGACAGGAACTTTGCAGTCTCAATATTTTGAAAATGAAACTCTTGCGTATCAATGGTTGATTTCTCAAAGTTTGTG
>DYQK01000017.1:16951-37581 GCA_020719385.1 Rikenella microfusus
AATATTTTGAAAATGAAACTCTTGCGTATCAATGGTTGATTTCTCAAAGTTTGTGAAAAATCAAATTATTTTTTTGAGAAAATAAAAAATTCCATCATAAAAAAATGATGGAATCTTTTTTGCGTTAACATTTTATTTTCAGAAAATTTTTAATTCACATCATCGTGAGTACAGAAATATTCGATAGTCTTCTGTGCGCAAGTTTTGCAATAACCCAATTTGTTCACCATCGTATCAATCATTCGATTATATAATTTTTGATTTTCCTCGTTTGTGCGATTCGACAAAGCACCGACAAGACTGCCTGCACCTGCGACATCAGATTTTAAACGCACATCAGTAACCGCTTTTACCAAATCGTTGTTGTCCATAAAATTATAATTCGAATCCTGAATCATTTTTTGACCGTAAATTTTTGCGATAGTAGTGCGGTAACTTTGTTTTTGCTCATAACTTTTCAGCCCTAAACGTTCTTCAACACTGTTTATAAACGTTTCATCAATTTTTAACGCAATAAGTTTGCCCGTTTGCGGGTCTTTGTACGTCCAGATTCTGTCGGGACCAAGATTTTTTGCGTCAATTCCGATAATCATATTCACATAATTTAACACATCCTTCTCAATAGCAGCAGGTTCGTCCATATAAGCATTGAAAATGGCGGTCATTACGTTTTTGCGGTGCAAAGTTCTTGCCGTTTTTAAATCGTTGAAATATTTTGTGCGTTCATTGGGTTCTTGAACGTAATCAAGAATTACGGTTTCGAGAGCGAGAAAAATATCTCCTGCGTACATACAACGACCTTCTTGCGTTTCGGAACGTTCCAACAAAATTTGAATAGCACGACCAAGATTTCTGTGACCGAGACCTTTTTGCCCAAATCGTTTAGTTATGTCAGGGTCATTATTGAGTTCATTGATGACCTCCGACAAAGTTTTTATACTCTTCTCACCTGCCACTTCACCTGCCGCAAGTTTCATCATCTCAACAGGAGAAAGTTTATCAGACTTCGGCATTCGACTAAGCACAACAGCAACAGACAAAGAATAATTCAAATTTGGGTCAATATGCAATTTTTCGTTCGAAAAAGTTGTTTTCTCCCAACTTCCGATAGCGAAAGTAGTTAATTTTTGCTGCAATTTATAATTCGTATTGTGCGACATATACGAAAGACGGCAACGGTCAATAATCGGTGCTTGCTCTTTTTCCTCAAGAAAACGACTAAACTCCGCATTATTGCTCGTTGCGACAATCAAAGTGTCAAGCGGCCACTTAAAACCTTCCATTTCGATGGTGCGATTCTGAATTACACCGAGATAAACTTGAACTAAATCTCGTTTATTTTTAAAAATCTCATCAGCAAAATGAATTCCGCCTCCCGCAACGCGTGCCAAAGCACCTCTTCGCAAATCAAAACGATACGGATTATCGGTATCCATAATGTGTAAAAGCCGAGTTATTGACTCATCACCTAATAAATCAACTGCCGAGGACGTAATTTTATCTTTTGCTGCGTATTTTCCTGTGATAGTTCCGCGAGATTCACTGATAGGAACTGCAACAACTTCGATAAATTTTTTCATTTCCTCAATATCATCATTGCAAAATTCCCGAATTTGATTCCAAATGTAAAACGTACAAGCACCTAAGGGACGAAAATTTTTATAAAAAGTCTCAATTTGCTTATCTGAAACGCCAAGATTTCGCAAAAAATTAATATTTTGTTGTTTATCTTCGAAAAGATTCATTGCTAAAATCATTGGGTCTTCATAAGTTTGTGACTCAATAATGTTAATTCTTCCGTATCCGCCGATTTTTTGTAAATCTCGAAAGCGAAAAGTATACCTTCGATTTTCAGAAATCGATAAAAAATCGCGATACAATTTGCCAAGATGGTCAACAAAAAACGTTTTCCCGTTTCCAGGTTCACCAATTAAGACAAAAGCCATCTCTCGCGAGGAACCACCCTCAGCGGCATCTTTCACAAAAGAGACAAAACTATTTATTTCCTCAAACATTCCAATTATATGCTTGTCGCCTTGACGAAAAATTTTGTAATCATACAAATTGCGTCCATTGACAAACACTTTTTCTATTTGCGAGGAACTTCCCAAAATCATTCGCGTGATGGCTTGAAAAATATTCTCAAAACGCCGATTGCCTGCCAAAACTTGCAGCACATGATTCTCAAGAGACTTCGGAGAATATGAATTGTTGTTCATAAATTTTTTTCAAAAAGAATTTTAACAAAGGTACAAATTTTTTTCAAAAAAACAAAAAATTTAACGAAAATTTTTTTGCAAATTGCGAATTTGCGTTTTGTAAATGTAAATCGGCAAATTTTTATTCACAGAATTTAATTGATACAACCAAGAATCAACCAAACTCGGCTCAATAATTGTCTCTTCTTTCAAATTGGGAAATATTTTTTTTATTTTTTCAACACGATTCGCAAGATTCTTTTCACCAATAAACAAAACAAAATCAGGCAATTCATCGGTTTGACGAGTTTTAAAAAAATCAACAGAAAAAATTGTTCGCACCTGACTCGATATTTCGTCACACTTCAACAAAGCCGCGGAATCCAAATTTTTGTTCGGTTTTATCAAATCATATTGCGGAATCCATTGCCCGTTGAGGTAAAAACGCGGAAGCATATTTGCACTTTGCGAATTTGAATCTTCCGTTAAAAACGAAGTAAATTTATATTTCGACAAATAAATCATTGACTCAACTCTTGCTCTTTTCGAGTAAGAAACCGAAAAAATCGGTAATAAAACAGAATTCAGAATCCAAAAAATCGCTAATGTTGTGAAAATCAATTGTTTTCGACTCAACCAAAAATTTGACTTTCGAGTCCACAAAATCCATTCGCCGAATCCTAAAATCAAATAAAATGGAATGACTGAAAAAATAAAACGCTCCTGTTTGTTGGGAAAAACTGTGTGAAATGCCCAAAAAATAAAGGTCGGCAGAAAAATAATTAAATTTTTTCTCCAATTTCTGAAAAAACTTATCATTAAAAAAAATCCAAGCGGCAGAAAAAATATTACCGACAAAATTGTGATGTACATCAACCAATTATCGGTGCCGTAAGAATTTCTTGCTTCGATATTATATATAATGTATGCCCAAAGTTCTACAAACGGTTTTCCCCAAATGAAAAAATCGATGATTCCTTGTAAAAGCAAAATCGAAATTAAAACGCCGAAGGCACACAAAAACATTTCTCGCCATTTTTTTTGCAACAATAATGCGAGACCGACTCCGCCGACAAACAATAAACATTGATAGCGAATGGAAAAAGACATTCCAAGAATTAAGCCGCCGACAAAGTAATGTATTAATTTTTTGCCTTCGTTTTTCAAAATATACCAAATTCCGCCCATCAATATCGGAATAGAGACCACTTCGACAAGATTTCTCACACTCAAAAACGGCATGAACCAAACCAACGACAGAATTAACCCAATATTTTTGGCAATTTTGTCATCATATAATTTTTGCGAAATTTTATAACCGTAAAAAACCGTCAACATCGAAAAAATTGCGTGAATTAAACGCACTAAAAACATTTTCCACCAAACATCTGTCAGTCCGAGAAATTGTACAAAACGAAAAAACAGATAATGCAGCCCGACATAGAAAAAATTATGTCCCTCAGGCTTCGGATTCGCTTGATTTTGGGGCAACCAATTGTTATAATCTGTTCCATCAACCCAAGATTGCGAGGCTTCGATAATCAAAAAATGGTCGTCATGCATTCCAAAACCACCTGAAAAAATTGCGGCAATAAAGCGAAACAGAAAACCCGCAATTAAAATTGTTTGTAAAGGATATTTTGCCCAATAATTTTGTAAAATTTTCATTTCAAAAACGTTAAATTTTTCGCAAAATTAAATTTTTTTGCAAAAATAATAAATTTTTCAATATTTAAAACCATCTTTTATCGCACAACGAATCATTAATGAATATTCTTTGTCTTTTTGCGAATATTCCTCCAACAAATTTTCTAAATCTTTTTTTCTTTCGGCATCTGCATTTTGACTTAACTGATAAATTGTTTTACAAAGTTTATATAAATCTATTTTTCTTGAATCTAAAGTTGGTCTGTTGAGTCCGATGTCTGAAATTGTCGTTTTTCCTTTTTGATTTCCATTTTTGGCAAAAATTGCTGTCCCTTTAAACTCAATAAACTCTTCAGGATTCTCTTCATAAGGATTAATTAACAACGGATTTTCATTTTTTATATCATCGTTGTGCGATTTCGCTTGATTTTTCTCATCAGAAATTGGGAATTTATCATTTTTAAACATTCGATTACACGTTTCGCAAGCCAATAAAAGATTTTTCCAATCATAAACTAACCAATAATAATGAGATTTAGGACGAAAATGTTCAACATCAGGCATTTCTACCTTCTTTTCGCAATAACAACATTTATCAAATTGTACTTTTTTCAAGATTTCTCGAATTTTATCATTGCCATAAATATTTCTGTCGAAAGAAAATTTACGAATTCCTTGATTATATAGTTTAATTAATTTTTTTGTTTCAATTTCCCCTTCGTTTTGTAAAATTGTTGGTATCGAAGGACGAGAAATGTGTCTCATAATGAAATATTGGTTTTAAGAATTTCTGCTGCTTTGCGAATTATCTCAAGCGAATCATCTTTTAAATCTTTCGAGAGAGGCAATTCGTCAAGTTTTTTTCCAATTTCTTGCAAACGAAGGTCGTCTTCTTGAGATAATTCGTTTTTCGAAAGAATTTTTTCTCGTTCAATAGCAAGCAATTCATATTCATAAGGATAAAGATTATCCAAATCAAAAAAATCGCTTGTTAAAATTTGGTCGAAACGCCATTTTTCGATGTCTTTTTGTTTGCGATTAATAATTTCTACCGAATTTTCATTCCATTTCAACAACACAATATTCGCATTTTTGGCACTTTGCACTATCAACGGACTATGTGCGGTAACAATAAACTGCGTTTTTTTAAAAATATTCGTTAAATGATGAATAATTTTTCGCTGCCACAACGGATGTAAATGCAAATCAATTTCATCAACTAAAACGATTGCCGCTTCGGCAAGAGGATTTTCGCTGTCGGGATAACGAGAAAACATTTTTGCAGCAAAATCGACCATCCAAGCAGCAAGAGTTTGATAACCAAGACTCATCTCTCGCATTTTCATCCAAGAATCGTGAAGCAAAAATTCCACATTTGTTGTTGGTTGCAAATTTTTTTCAATATCAGTTTGGATACGAATATCAGAAACATCAGGCAACATCTCGATTAATAAATGTTTAATTTTTTCAAAAATTTTCTTAAAATGTTCGTTGTAGGTGTTTTTTTGAGCATAATCGATTTGCAAAAGCCATTCGTTGGCGTTAATTAAAGTTGCGTTTTCGTTAAAAAGTGTAGAATTTTCAAAATACGAAGTCAAATTCTCGTTTTTTGTTGTCTCGATATTGTTATTTCCGATTTTTCGAACTGCTCCATACGAAAAAATAACTAAATTTTCAATCATTTCATTTTCGAAAGGAATATTATGTTCTTTGCCGAATGTTAAAGGGTTTAATAATGCGTTGCTGTGAAGTTCGCAAACGGCATTACTGCTCGGCAAATGCAACGAATATGGCAACGCAGCAATATATTCCTTTGTTTTGTCGTTTTTATACGGAAACATTTCGGCGAGAATGCGGAGTAACGTAGTTTTTCCTGTGCCGTTATCTCCCAAAATAAGATTCCACATCGCAGGTTTGCCATCGTCATCAATAAAATTGAGAGTTTGTTTTGTCTTAAAACATTTTATATTCTCGACAGAAATACTTTGAAAATATAAATGTTCATTTTCTTTATACCATTGTAAAGCAGCTTTTTTCCCTTGTTTAACAATTTCATAAGGCGGAATTTCAATTGGATTTTCATCTAAGTTAAAATGAATATTTCTTTCAAATAAAAATTTAGGAACGACTTTTATTTCGTTATAACTTAAATTAGCATATGTTAAATTTTTTAATTCTCTCAAAGGAGAAATATCAACAATTTCGTTACCTGTTAACTCAAGAGAATCCAAATTTTTCAGTTCTTGCAAAGGAGATAAGTCGCATACATTAGTACGTTCTACAAGAATAGATGTTAAATTTTTCAGTTCTCTCAAAGGAGAAATATCTTTGTCATAATCACATAAAAATAATGATGTCAAATTTTTCAGTTTTTTCAAAGATGAAATTATTTTGTTTAATTCCATTACACTTAAACCCCATAAAGAAATCATGTCAACATGCTTTGAATCGTTTAGTTGATAAAAATGTGATTCTAGATCGAATACAGAAAAATCACTTGCGTCATCAAGCGAAACTTCAAGAATTTTTTCGATTTCTTTTATGATTTCTAAATCTGTCATACGAAAAAAATTAAATTTTTTTTTGCAAAATTAAAAATTTTTTTGAAAAGAAAAAATTACTTTTTTTGATAAGGAACATTTTTCCCTATCCAAATTTGCCATTCAGATTCAGAAAAATTCCGTTTTATTGATTTCTCAACAAAATTCGCATAATTTTTCACATCAGTTTCCCAAAAATAAACTTTTTTGTCCATACTCAAACCATATAATTCCCCGTCAGAATTGAAACGTAATTTTTTTATTTTCTGTTTAGAATTGTGTAGAATCAACGGTTTTTCGTTCAAATCTGTCAAGCGAAATAATTTTGTTACTCCGTCAGCACTCGCACAACCGAGCCATTTCCCCGAATTATCAACGCAAACAGACTCAACAACAGAACTTGAAACTAAAATTTCTTTGTCCGCAAATTTGCCCGCAAGAGAAATAATTTTTATTTTCCCATCAGAAAAACCTGCAACTAAAGAATTATTTTTTTTATCAAAACACAAAGACTCAACACGAAAATTGTTTTGTGAAAGTTTTTTCTGTTGATAATTTATTGCCGAAATTTCAAAGATTTCTCCGTTAAAAAATCCAGCAAATAGAGAATTTTTTTCCGCACAATAAATCAAATTTTTGATTCGCGAGTCGAAAATTAAAATCGAAATGGGTTTATTGTCCTGCGAAGTCAAGGAATAAAAATAAATTTTTCCGCTACGCAAAGCAAGTACAACCGTATTTTTGTCGTTCAATAAAATTGCTCCACGCACGAGGTCTTGCGGCTCTAAGAACTCAAGAGATTTATTTTTTTCGATGTCAAAATATAAAATTCGCTTATTTTCCAAAGAATAAATAATTTGTTTTTCCGAAATCAAAAAAGATTGATTCACAGGAATCTCAAAATTCGTATGAAAACGAATAGAATTTTTCGCAGCATTCGAAATTATTCCATTTCGAAAAGAAATTAAAATATTTTCTCCAAAAATTTCCATATCAGAAGAAAATTCTTCGCTTAAATCGTAAGATTCGGTTTTGCCCGCAAGATTCGCTGCAAAACGTAAACCGTTGTAAATCACAGGGTCATAAATATTCCCGCCATTTTTTGTGTGAAATTGATATGCCCAAAACGCAAGCAACGAATTTAAACTTTTGTCGGAATAGTTAGTCGTTGCCTTCAGTCCGAGAGATTGTGCGAGTGCGAGATACGAAAGTTTTGTCGCCGTGTCGCTTGCCGAGAGAGCGAGTTGTCGCTGCTTTTCTGCGAGTTGTTTTTGATTTTCTGCGATGATTCTCAAAGAATCGGAACGAGATTTCTCAATTTTTGTATTTTCAGACTCTTGTTTTGCCAAAAATGTTTGCCCTTCGGCTAATAATCGCATTTTTTCTGCGAAAGTTCTTGCCTCGTCAGACTGTTTTTTTGCTTCCCAAGCCTCGGACGCACTTTGTTTCGCTTTTTTGCGTTCCAAATCTGCCTCATCATTCGCTTCAACGGCTTTATTTTTCTCAAATTCTGCTAACTTTGTCTTTTCAACGGCTAATTGTTTTTGCTGCAACGCATAATTTTTTTCGTTCAAAGCCCAATAAGTCAAAGCACTCAATACTAAAATTGTTAAAATACTAAAAATCAATGCAGAAATTCGAAGTCTTTTCTTTTTTTTCTCCTGCAAAATTAAAAAATTTCGGCTTTTTTTCAGAAATTCAATAATATCGAGAGCCATTTGCTTGCCTTGAGACAACTTTTCCTCTTTCGCAAGAGACCGACTATCATATTTCGCTATCCAAAATTTGTTGGGAAGACATTTTTCGTACCAAGTTTCAAAAAAAGACAGAGGACCAACAGGCAATAAAAAGCCATTTGACTTTTGATGTTCGAGCCAACGCTGCAATTGTTGTTTAAAATCAAAAAAAGTCGCTACATTTTCCTCCTCTTCTTTCTCCCATTCCTGCAAAAGTTTCCAATTTCGAATCAATGCCTCGTGAGTGATGTCAAGAATTGCGTCTGCTTTGAGATATTGCGTTTCAATATTTTCGGGGTCGAAAAATGGTCGCACAAAAGTGCTGTCGGGAAGTCGAAAAACCGTTAAAATGCCGCAAACCGTTTCATAATTGATATTGGGTTGGTCAATAATTTGTGTAATTTCCATCAGAGTCATTCGATTTCGCACAGACCGCCCAAAATCGATTTTCGTCAGAGATTGAAATGTTTTTTTCAGAATAAAATGTGCGTGTTGTTGCGAAATATTTTGCGGCGCCCAAGAAATATTTTTTTGATAAAACTCAAACGAAGTTTCGTACAAACGCGTTGCGTGAGTGTTCAAAACATTATCAAGAGACGGATGTTGAAAAAATTTTTTCTCTTTCTCCTCAATATTCTCAAACCATTTTGTAAAAACGTCTGCGTCTTCTTGAGATAAAAAATTAAAATTTATTCCCGATAATTTTGCCAAATGTATTAAATCGAGTTCAAATTTCCCCTCTTCTGCGATGTACCAAAGTCTGTTCAGACAATGCTGCAAAACAGGAAGTCTGTCGAAACCATCTCGTAAATGATTGATTAGCAATTCAGTAAGTCTTTTCGAAATTTTCCCGCCTGCCAAAAGTGCAGGTTCTTCGATGGCTTGTTGCAATTCGTGCCGCTTGAGTCGAGGCACAAAAAATTGACTAAAACCAATAGTTTCAGGCAACCCTTTGAACGCAACACTCTGACTGATAAAATCAGAACGCATCGTAAAAGCAATATAAATCGGCAAATTTTTTTCCAACGCAATTTTGGCAGTTTCCAACAACAGATTCACTGCGGTATAAGATTCATTCGAGGGTTTTCCATTCGAAAAATTCTCATTATTTGTAAACATTTCCTCAAACTGGTCGGCGAGAATAAACAAGTTTGCTGCTTTAAACTTTTTCTGTCTTTTTTCTTCGTCAGTTAACTTCTGAAATTCAGGCGAATTTGTGTTTAAAAAAAACGTTGTTGACTGATATAAATCGACAAGTGCGGAGAAACCATATTGCAATTCGTTGAAAATTTCGTCTGTTTCCATCTGAAAATGCGAGGAAAGTGCCGCAGCAAGATTTCTCAACGGACTTCTTTCGGGACGAAAATCGCAAATGAGCCAACGCGTGTGCATTGCCCGAAAAAATCCTGCCTTCGCACTCGGAATCACACCTGCGTAAACCAACGAAGATTTGCCGTCACCCGAAGCACCCGTAATCATAACGATTTTGCGTTCCTCAAGTTGACGGACAATTTGTCGAATGTGAACATCGCGACCTTTAAAAAAAATTGCTTCCTCTTGCGTGAAGGGACGAAGCCCAGGATAAGGACAAATCTTGTGACTCATAAATTTTTAAACCCAATTTTTTGTTAAACCATCAATTTTTTGCGTTAAATCAAGGGTTTGCGAGATAATTTTTATCATTTTCTCTATTTTTTCAACATCAGAATGTTCCAAAATTTTTCTGTCTTCCAAAAATTTTTCTAAAATTCGATAATTTCCAATTTTAAACTCAAAAATGTCTTGCGAAACATCGTTAAAATATTGATTTTCATTGAAATACAATTGATTTTCGCAAAATTTAATTTTCGAAATTTCGAAATTTCCTTTGCCGCAAAGTTTTTCCACTTCAAGATTCGGAATATCTTTGAAAAGGTGCAAATTTGCTAAATTCTCACCTAATTCAGAAATTGCAACAAACAAATTTTTTTCATTTGTAAACGGAATTTTGGGAAAATCGGTTTTCAAAAAATCATTGTATTTCTGACGATAAAACGGAGAAAATAAAATCGCATAAATGTAATAAAAAATTTGTTCATTGGAATAGTTAAAATTTGTTAAATATTCTTGAAATTCTTTTGTAAAATTAACTTTTTTTTTGTTTTTTTTCTCAAATAATTCAGCATTTTTATCTCGATTTTTCGAAAAATACAACGGAAAAATGTGCGAACCCAAAAACAAAAAACCAACATCGGTGATTTTATTTGTAATAAAACAATTATTCCAATTACTTCCTCCAGGAAAATTTCTCACCGTTGAAATTGCAACGTTTTGATTTTCAAGTTGTTGCATAAAATCTTTTCTTGAACGCTCAATAAAATCAGTTTCCCACCAAATAAAACGCTCATCGAAAATTCTATAATTTATTTTTTTTATTTCATAAGGTTTATTTTTCAAATTTTCAAATGTTTTCTCAATTTTTTTGTTAAATTTTTCAGACAAATTAAATTTTTTTTTGATTTCGTTAATATTTTTTAACATTTTAAATTTTTCAATTCGCAATTTTAACGTATCAAAATCGGGACAAATTAACAAATTATCTTTCGAAGTTGCGATTCCAACGCTGTGAATTTCAAAAATATTTTTCAACGACCAATATTTTTCGTATTGAGAAAAATGCGAAATATCAAGCGGTTTGAACAAATAATTTGGACTTTGGGGAAAAATTTCTTGCCAAGAAACCGTTTTTAAATTTTTTTCGAGACATAATTGAAACTTTTTTTCTTTTGTGCCAAAAAAATCTGCATAAAAAATTTTGCGTTCTAAATTCTGTTTTTTCACAAAAAACGAAATCGAAACACCTTGCATAATGTTAAAAACATTTTCGTCAACACCCCCGTCAGGAGATTTCTCTTTTTTTCTCATATTTCCGTGTAAATCAACGAGATAAAGTTGGTTAAAAGTTTGCATTAAACTTTTTCGCATCAGACAAAAAGTCGGATTATCAAGAAAAGAATGATTCGTGATAATTGCCACAATTCCTTTCTCAACTTGTTGTATTTTCCATTCCGCAAAACGAATAAATTTTACATAATCGTCTTGCAGCCATTTGGGGTTTCTTTCATGCAAAATTTCGTCTCCAACTTTTTTATAATCATTAATTTTCCCAAGAATCCATTTATTTTTATTTGTCGAATGCCCCGAATATGGCGGATTTCCGAGAATCACAAAAATCGAATCTTGAGAAATAATTTCGTTTTGCGGCTCAAGAGTGTTGGTTAAAATAATTTTTAAACGTTTATTTTCCTCAAAAAAACAATTTTTTTCGTTCAAAAATTGCGAAATTTTGAGATTCGCAACAACAAAAGGCGGAATAGAATTTTCAAAACCCTGAATGTGACTCAACGTTTCGGGAGTAGATTTAAAAATTTCTTTTAAAACTTCGAGAATAAAAACTCCCGTACCTGTTGCAAAATCAAGGACTTTAACGTTTTTTGCGTCTGCAAATTGTTGCGAAATATTAAATTTTGTTTGCAAAAGTTCACCTGCACAACGCACAATAAAATTCGCAATTTCAGGCGGCGTGTAATAAACTCCTTGCGTTTTTCGAAAATTGAAATTATAAAACTGCAAAAAATCTTGATAAAAATACAAAAATGAATCGTTATGATTTTGAGAAGAAAAATTTATTTTTTCGAAATGTATGGAATTTAAAATTTCTAAAATTTTGTTAATAAAATTTAAAAATTGTTCAGAGAAATTAATATTTTCTAAGAAATTTGTCTTTACGTTTAATTTTGAAAAAAGCATGGAAAAAGTTAAAGTTTGTGCAAAAGCATCAGGAAATTCTGAAAGAGTTAAATTTTTCGAGGTATAATTTCGAAAAAAATTAAAATTTTCACTTTGATTTTCGATATTTTCTTGCAAAAAATTTTTTAAATTTTGTGTTGCAACTGCCAATTCTTTCGCCAGTTTTTTGTTCAAATTTTTCATAAAAATTTATTGATTTTCGAGATTTTTATCAAATAACACCTTGATTTCCAAAGGAATAAGTTCGGGAGCAAGAATCAGGGAAGTGACATTTGGTGCATCAAAAATTTTATTTCGATTTCCGTTTAAATTTGCATTTCCAATTAAAACCAAGGGCGTTTTCGAAGACGCACCGCCAATTTTTTTCCAAACCTGCTGCACAAAGGGCAACGCCCAATCTGCCATTTGCTCGAAATAAATCACCGCCAACTTCGAACAACCAATTTGTTGCACGACCAATTCTTCGTAATTTGTATTTTGCTCAACTTTCAATTTCTCAACTTTCACAATATCTGACAGCAATTCCAGTGTTTCTGACGCCGAATCGTTGTCAAGTTCGTTGTACATAAAAAAAATATCAGAAGGTTTTAACTCAATATTTGAGAGATTTTCGTTGCTAATCATTGCCCTGATGTCCTCGACAAACGCCACCACCGATTCCTGATTCGAAAAAATCATGTTGTGATGAATGCTGTTGCGAATTCTGTGAATAAATTTTTTTTGTCTCTGTTCAATATCGATTTCAGATTCGGGTTGCCACACAAAAATTTTGAAATCCGTTTCGTGTTGATTTCTGATTCTTGCGGTTTCAAATTGAAATTCAGGCAACGACATCGGCGGAGCAAAAACAATATTTTCTCCGTAATTTTTGCCCATCAAATGAATTGAACAATCCGAATTTTGAATTGCAATTTCTGTTTTCTGAACTATAGTATCTTGATTATCAAAGTTTTGAAGTGTAAAAACGTTAAAACCTGCCCGCAGCAAGACTTTTGTCAACATTTTTTCTAAATTAGTAATATCGGCAGAAGTCTTTGCCAAAAACACGCGAATATCTCGAAACGATTTATTCATTTTTTCAAAAATATATATTTTACAAAGTTACAAAAAATTATGAAAAATAAAAAAATATTTCATTTAATCATTTTTTAGAGAAAACTTTTTATCTTTGTAAAAAATTTTTTTATGAAAAATTTTTATAACTTTTTGAAAATTAAACTTTTATATGGTTTAATATTTTTTTGTTTTTTTGCGGCAAATATTTTTGCACAAACCGATTCTACGGGCAATATTTTGCAAAAAGTGGTAAAATATTCTCCTGATTTTAAATTTAGAGATGGAATATTTCTCAATTTTGATGCTGTGAAAAATAATTCTCCGATTCCCAAAACTCGAATTATCACTTCGTTAGATTATCGGAAAAATGATTTTTTCAACAAATTATTTCAGGAGGGGAAAATATTTCTCTACGACCAAGTAGGGCAACAGGTTGAAGTTGAAGCGGCAAAAATTTGGGGATATAGCGACAAGGGAATTTTGTATATCCGTTATAATGAAGAGTTTAACAGAATTTCTGTGCTTGGTTCGTTGTGTCATTTTGTGGCAAATAAAACCACATTTTACGAATATTACGACCCATATTCTTATTCGCCGTATCAACAGCCGACGCAAACTTCGCAGTCTGTTGAGATGCATCAATACGTTTTGAATTTCGAAACAGGCGATGTGAAAGAATTTTCGTATGAAAATATTGAGATTTTTTTGATGTCCGACACAACTTTGTATGACGAATATAACGCTTTGAAAAAGAAAAAAAAGGAACAATTAAAATTTTTGTATTTGCGAAGGTTTAATGAAAAACATCCGATTTATTTTCCAACTGATTAATTTTTTATGAAAGGGAAACTTTATTTAATTCCTGCTCCTTTGGGGGAGAATCCTGTTTCGCAAGTGATTCCTGAATTTGTGCGGCAAATAGTTGATAGTTTAGAATATTTTTTTGTCGAAGAGATAAAAACGGCAAGACGATATTTGCGAAGATTAAATATTTCTCGAAAAATTGAGTCGTTAGAATTTTTTTCGCTCAACGAGCATACAAATTTTCAAGAGATAACGAGGGTTTTGCTGCCGATATTGAGTGAACATTCTGTTGGTTTAATTTCAGAGGCTGGTTGTCCCTCTGTTGCTGACCCTGGTTCCGATTTGGTTCGTGTGGCTCATTCGCTTGATATTCAAGTTGTTCCGCTGACGGGTCCTTCTTCAATATTTCTGTCTCTCATGTCATCGGGAATGAATGGGCAAAATTTTGCGTTTGTTGGTTATCTGCCTATCAAAAAAGATGAACGCATCGCAAAAATTCGATTTTTAGAAAAACGGTCTCATTCGGAGAAGCAAACTCAAATTTTTATTGAGACGCCGTACAGAAATCAACAACTTTTGGCAGATATTTTACAAACTTGCAAAGATTCTACGTATTTGTGTGTTGCTGCAGACCTAACACTCGAGACGGAATACATAAAAACGCTTAGAATTGGTGAATGGAAATGTTTAACAACGAATTTTCATAAACGTCCAGCCGTTTTTTTAATTTATTCGGATAAAAATTTTTGAGAAATACAGTAAATTGAAATCAAGTTTCGTTTATTAAAATGAATACTTAAACACAATTCTATGAAATCATTGAAAAAAGTTTTGTTATATGGACTAATTGCGTTTATTTTTAGTCAATGTAACACAAATTCTTCGCCTGAGAGAAATCTGCCGCAAGATTCTGTAATTGAAAAAAAAGATGGTTTTTCAGAAAAATCGTATAATGTAATTGAGAAACCGTTTAAAAATTTGGATGTTGCTTATGAATTTTTCGAGATAGATTCGCAAAAAGAACAAATTTTAACTTACAAAACAGGCACAAAAATCGTTATTCCTGCGAATTGTTTTGTAAATTTTAAGAAAGAAATTGTTAAAGGTAAAATTTTGATTCGTTATCGTGAGATTCGGACTCCTGCAGAAATTATTGCAAGCGGAATAACAATGCGATACGATTCTGCGGGGCAAACTTACTTTTTTCAAACTGCAGGAATGTTTGAATTACAAATTTCGAAAACGAAAAATAGCAGTAAAACTTCAATGTTGTTGCTTATCTCTCCGTTAATCTCTCCTGCGGGCGATGACGAAAATGTTTTTATCGCAGAGGAAAAACCTATTCAGGTTCATTACGTTTCGAAAAAAGGGGATTTTAACTTTTATAAGTTAGACGAAAAAAAAGGATGGCAACCTGACACAAAAACCCAAGTTTCTCTTTTGAAAACAACCGAAAAAGTTAATGAGTCAGATATTGAAAAGCCGTTAAAACCTGTTTCCTACAATGCAAAAGAAGATTTAATTGTGCAATTTCCGTTAAATTTGGAGAAACATCCCGAATATAAAATTTATTCAGGAGTAATTTGGAAATTTGAAGGCGATAAATCACAACATTCAAAGGTGAAAAATTTGTTTCAAAAAAAAATGGGAAGACATAACTATCTCAAAACAAGACAAAAAAATGGGAGTTTATTCACTTTCGTTGCTTGGCAAAAATGGCGAAACCGAAACGATTGCCATTTCGCAAATTCTTACGGGAAAAAAACTTGAGGAAGCAAATAAAAATTACGAAATCGAAGTGAAAAAGTACGAAGCAAAACCTCAAAAAGTAAAAAAAACAGAAAGTGTTGTGCGAAAAGTAATGTTAACTACTCCTGCTCTTTATAATTTTGATAGAGTTGCTTTGAAAAATTATCAGGAAATGAACATTTTGTTCACCGAGGGTTCTTCTTCGAATACAAATTTGTTAAACAACAACACTGCTGCGAAAAATAATATCGATTTTGCTTTTTATCTTGCTTTTGAAGACGATATGACAATAAAATTTTTTGTACGCAATAATCAAAGTACGATATTTTTGAAAAATTCGCCGCAAACGAATCATAAAATTGTCGTTATTTTTGAAAATGATGAAGTGGCTGTTTGTAATTCGCAAGAAGTGAATGCTTTATTTGTCGCGGGAGCAAATAAAAATTTATTTTTACAACGAAAAAAAGTTAATTCTCTTGAAGAATTAGACCGTTTAATTGAAAAAAGTTAATTTTAATGAAAAAAAACTTGTCAAATTCTCAAAAAATTTGACAAGTTTTAATAAAAATTATCATTTATGAAAACTAAAATTATATTTTTCATTCTTTTTGCAGTATTTTTCGTTTCAAAAATTTATTCGCAAAATGTTTTTCCGCTTCAACTCGGAATGAAATGGGGACTTTTTGAGTCAACTCTCAAAAATGTTACTCCAATAAAATTTGATGGTATATACAGGGTGGAAAATTCGCAAAAATCTGCTTTTATTGCGGTGGAATGTTTTTGCAAAAAAATTTTTTATTTTGATGGCAAAGAAGCTTCCTCGCAGCTTTTCGATTCTGTAAATTCGTTTAAAAATTTAATTCTTACATGGAAAAACAAAAAATGCGGCATTTTTGATGTAAATAAACAAGTAGAAATTTTTTCTCCGCAATATTTTGATTATAAAAGAGTTAACGATTCGATTTTCTTTTTTTATTCGAAAAAAGAAACGAAGTTTAATACGCAAGGATTTTTGTGGAATCTTGCTTCGCAAAAAAAATCTCGCAGAATTGACTCAATATTTGGAATTTTTGAACTTAAGAATACAAATTTAGATAAAATTTATATTCTTGACTCGCTGCGAAAAACTTATAAAGCAGGAATTATCAACGTAATGGGCAATTTTCTCATTCCATTAATTTATAAAACTATTCAATTTGATACGGCAACAAAAAAATTTATTGTGCAAAATTTTGACAAATCCTTCGGAGTAATCAACGATTCAAACAAAATAATTATTCCATTTTTGTTCGAAAATATTTTTACGCTGGAAAAACATTATATTGCAAAGTTAAAAGAAAAAAAATATTTTTTGTTTAATGAAAAAGCAGAAAATATTAACGAATTGATTTTCAACAGAATAAAGGATTCATCAATTCTCAAAAATGGTTTTGATACAATTTTTGTAAAACAAGATGGATGGTTTAAAAGATGGTGCATTACGTACAATGATAAAGTTGAGTTTTTGAATTCTTTTTACGAACTTGTTTATACTAAAAAGATTTCGCAAAATGATTCTGTGAGAAATAACAATTCCGTACTAAATCAAAATGTTTCGCAAAATAATTCTGTACGAAATAACGATAAAATATTAGAGGAAGTGTTTAACAATACAAAAATAGTTAACGATAGCACTTATATTGTTGCTTTGGAAAAATTTAATTTGTACGGAATTAAAAATCAAAATGACAGTTTTTTTGGTGCCGCAAATTTATAATCATATTACTCCTCTGGCGGACAATTTTTTTCGTGTTCGAAAAGGTTTTGCTCATAAAGATGGTTATAAATATGGAATTCTTACGCGAGAGAATAAAATTATTTTGCCCGTAGAATATCTTGATGTAACTTATTTTCCGAATCAAGCGATGTTCGTTGCAAAAATGAAATATGAAAGTTCAACATTGAGTCTAATGTTTCGCACCGATGGCGCTCAAATTTCAAAAGCCTTTAACCGCGTAGAAGCGGCAAATAGCAATGATTCTGAAAAAACATATCTCATCACAGTACGAACAACAGGAAACGGCGAGGAACGAAAAGGATTAATTGACGCAAATGGCAAAACAATAATTCCAGATTCTTACACAGATATTGAACCAATTGCAAATACAAATTTGTTTTTCGTTTATCAACATAGCAAAAAAGGAATTGTGAGTGATAAAAAACAGATAATTCTTGATACAATTTATGAAGCATCGCAATTTTCTCTTGATATTTCGAATAAAAAAATTACTGTAAAAACAGATTCTATAATTATTTTGATAGACCTTGACGAAAAAGGCAATTTTTTTGAAAAAAATGTGTTCGAAAATATTGCTATGATAGGTCTTTCTGATTCTTATTCTCAAAAAAAACGAACTATTCCATTTTATATTGAACAAGCACCTATCGGAGATTTTAATACAAAGTTTAATTTTGCAAGAACGGATTTGGGACCAATAAATTTGGACGGTTTAATTCGAAAAAAAGATAAAGTTAAACTTTTGAACACAATTTATATGCAAATTGTTGATTCAGATTTTTATCATTCTAACTTTTTACGTTGTATTGACAAAAACGCAAGAACACTTTTATATGATTATGACGAAAATACACTTGATTCGCAATATTGTTTCGTTGATAATTTTACAGAAAAGTATGTTCGTATGAATGTTGGGGGAGAAATTTGGGTGGCAGAAGATATTATTCACTCGTTAGTTTGTCCGCAGTTGGAAAATAAAATTCCGAAACGTTTATTTTACCATTATCAAAAAGAGAATACAATTTGTCAAGGAGGGAAATGGGGTGTTATTGATTCATCGGGAAGGAAAATTATTCCACCGAAATATGATTTTTTGCAACGATATTACAATAAAATTTTTATTGCTGAAACCAACAAACAATTTGGAGTGATAAATTCGCAAGATAAAATTTTAATTCCTTTCGAATTTGATGAAATTTTACATCTCAATAATCCGAAAGATAGCACAAAATGGCTGATTACTCCGTTTTGTAAAGTGAGAAAAAATAATTTTTGGGGAGTGCGAGATACTTTTAACAGCGAGATGATTCCTTGTCAATACGGGCAAATCTCGTTGAAAGCGAATAAAAATAAAATTTATTTTTTATTGCAAAGCAATAACCTTTTGGGAATAATGAATTTTCAGCAGCAAATTTTAATTCCAGTTTTGTATCAGCAAATTATATTTCTCAATAACACAAATAAAGACTCAATTTTATATAAATTTTGCTTGGTGCAACAAAATAATTTGTGGGGAATTATTGATACGTCAAATCAATTAATTATTTCTTGCGAATATAACGAAATACAATTTTTGCCGCAAGAGAAAGAAAATTTTTTCTTAGTTAAAAAAAACGGACTTTGCGGAATTTTTGACGAAAATGGGCAAAAAATTATTCCTATCAAGTACAAAGAAATTTCTTTTTTGGGAAAAAATATTTTTATCGCAAAAACGACAAATGTTTTTGGTTATTTTTCAAAAAATGGTGAACTTATTTTTGACGGGGAAGGAACAAATTTTAAACCTTTTAGAAATGGTTTTGCTGCGGTTTATTTTGAGGAAATGCAAAAATGGAATTTTATTAACAAAAATGGACGAATAATTTCTGAAGAGGGTTTTGAAAATGTGAAAAATTTCTCTTGCAATGTTGCTCCTGTGCAGAAAAATGGTGCTTGGGGAGTTATTGATACGATGGGAAATTTTCTCATTTCTCCTCAATTTGATACTATTTCGGAATTTTTCGAGGAAAAAGCGAGTGCAAAATATAAAATGGGTGAAAAATTTGGATACATAAATACTGTGGGCAAATGGATTATTAAACCGCAATTTGAAATAGCAGGAGATTTTAAAAATGAAGTTGCGATAGTTTCGAAAAACGGTAAAAAATTTGGAGTAATAAATGCTCAAGGAAAATGGGTGCAAAGACCGAAATATCAAGCAATTACAGAATTTGACAAATATAAAATAGCAAAAATTCAGAGTTATAAAAATTACGAATTAAAAGTTGGTTTAATGAACAAAACGGGGAAACAAATTTTAAAACCTAAATATAAATCTATTTCTGACTTTTGCGAAGGAATGGCTGTTGTTAGCAAAAATGAGAAATATGGTTTTATTGATTCTTCGGGCAAAGAAGTTTATCCGCTTGTTTTAGATTCTGTCTCTTCGTTTAATGAAGGAATGGCAAAAATGAAAGTGAAAAATAAATGGACTTTTGTGAACAAAAAAATGCAGATTCTGAATCAAAATTTTGATTTTGCAACCAATTTTCACAATGGAAAAGCCTTAGTTTGCAAAGACGGAATTTCGTTTTTCATTGATGCAATGGGAAATAAAATTTCGCAAGACACAATTATTTCGCCATATCTTTTCGATATTTTGTGGTACGATTCGGTGGGAATAGCGAGAGAGTTTGGTTACAGAACGCAAGAAAATGGAATAATTTATTCTGTATTGAGAAAAATGTTTTATGTAAATTCTGATATGAGACCGTTATTTCCGTTTACAAATTTTTACATTTGTTTTCCTTTCGAGAATGAAAAATCTGTGGTTAAAATGCAGGATAAAAATGTTGGAATTTTACGAAAAAACGGCAGTTTTGAGATATTGCCGCAGACAGGAAATGTCGAAATTCCTTTTTCAAATAATATTTCTCATTATCGTTTCAATGAAACGTTTACTTTGTTTGACACAAAGGGCAATGTTTTAGGAAACCCCAAAAATTTTGAAATAAAAAAATTGAATGAACAGATGTATGAATTGCGAAATATTTTGTTAGGAAGTTCTTATTTGATAATTCGCAATAATTCTTTTTCGATTTTTGAGAAATAAAAAAAATTCCACAAATTAATTTGTGGAATTTTTTTTGTTGCGAAAATCGGCAATTTCACAGAAAAAATAGTGAAGGAATAAGAAACTTAAACGCTAACAGGTTTCTGAAAAACCCTGTTAGGTTATTAAAAATTTTGTCAACGTTTAAAAAAATGTTGACAGAGTTTTTGAGTGTGAAAAAAATTTACTTAAAAACGTATTTTGCCGTTGTCTCAATAATATTTTGCAAAACACCCAAAAGTT
>DYQK01000094.1 GCA_020719385.1 Rikenella microfusus
AAATTCGAGGGCAAATCTAATATTACGTCTGCTGTAACTCTAAATATCACCGTTTCATTAAAATTCGGATTTTTTGTGTACGGATTCCAATACACTGTTTTTTTGCCTGCTGTTGCGTTTTGTAACACTTCTCCCGTTACTTCGTTTGTTACATCAGTATATGTCCTTCGGTGATCTGTGGAACAAAAAATTTTCACATTATATTTTTTATTATTTTTTCGCTGTGGCAATTCAAACGTAATAATTCCATTGGGATATTGAAAATAATGTTCAACTGCCAATGTTTCTTGTGCGTTTGTTATTGTGGTGACAGCAAAAAAGAGGGGAAAAAATATATAAAAAATGTTGGTTTTCATATTTGTACGTTTTTTGTTTAACCTGTCAGGTGCAAGCACCTGACAGGTTTGGTTGTCAGGTTTAAACGCTGCAAAAATAATAAAAAGTTTTCGAAAAAAGAAAATTTTTTCGAAAAAAATTATAGAAAAAAAAACGTTTCCATTTTTTAGAAAAAACGGAAACGTTAAAAAATGTTAAAAATTAGTTTATTGTTTCAAAATTTTGAACGTTTTTTGTGTTTTCGAAGTTTTTAACAACACTGAATAAATTCCTTGAGGCAAATTTTCAATATTGACTTTCATAACACTTTGATTTTCAAAACTTTGTGAGTAAACCAATGTTCCTGTTACATTAAAAATTTGAACAGAAATATTGCCGCTATATTTTTCTTTCACAGAAATCTCAAAAATATTTCGCACAGGATTCGGGTAAATATTCGCAAATTCTCTATTTTCAATTTCACTTATCGAAACAGGAATAGTTACCGTAAAACTTTCAAATTCAAAATCGGAGAGTCCGCAAGCATCTGTGGCTGTAAATTTTATAGAATCTTTGCCGTTAAATGTTGTGTCTTTTGCCAAAATTGTAATTTTATTCGCGACAGTATCAAGTACATACTTCAAATTTTCAGACGCACTAAACGCCCAACGAACTTTTTCCGCCATATCTTCGGTAACCAAATCATTCAAACGCAAAACAATTGCAGAATCGGCAGGAAAAGAAATATTCGCAACTTTTTTCACACTTGGGGCAACATTCATCTTCACCGAGGCAATATTCGAAAATACATCAACACAGCCTTTGCCCGTTTGCGAAACTTTTACCCGATAATATGCATCTTGGTTCATGGGTGCAGTTTCAAAAATTGTATCATTTTCTCCCGACAAATTGCCGAAATTTCCATCAGGAATATTTGATTTTTGCCACTGAATTTTACTTCCATAAAAGTTTCTCAACGCAATTTTCGTTGAAGTATTTTTGCAAACAACAGATTTTTCTGCAAAAACTTCTCCTGCAAGAATTGCGAGGTTTACCTTCGCAGAAACCAAATTTGAGTAAGAAATACAGTCGTTTAACTTTAATTTCGCTCTAAAAATCATCGAAGAATCTAAATTATTCGTAGTAAATTCCGATGTTGTTGCATTCGAAATGTTGATAAAATTGGTCGGATTCGAAAACCTCGCAAATTGCCACTGAATATTTCCTGTTGACTGCACAATTTTCAAAGTCGCATTATTTCCAGCACAAAGCAACGTATCAGAAATGGTCGTTTTTCCCGTTTGCGGAGCAGGATTAACAATAATTTCAATAACATTTGAGTAGAGAAAACCGCAACCGCCGCTCGAAACTTTCGCTTTGTAAAACATAGAATTAGTTAATTTCTCTGAAACATAAATATCAGAATTGCCGTTATTCGCAACGTTATTGAAAGTTTGCGTAGAATCTGTTGCTTGAACCCATTGAATTTCTCCGACAAAATTTGTTAAATGAATCGTTACGCTGTCATTTTGACAAACCGCAAAATTTCCGTTTAACATTGCTGTTCCAGGAACAGGTAAAATCGTATTTATTCCAATTTCAACAACATTCGAGTAAGCAACTTGCGACTCAACATTTAATTTTGCCCGAAAATATGTTTTTTCGTTCAATGTTTCGGTGTAATAAACTTCTGAATTTTTCCCAATTCCTTGAGAAATATCGGTGAAATTTTGATTATCTGTTGAAGTTTGCCACTGAATATTTCCGATATAATCGGCTAAAATTAAACTTGTTTTTCCTGAACGACAAAGCATAGAATCGTTTGCCGCAATATTTCCTCCTTGCGGCGTGGCAGGAATCAAAATTATTTCTGCTTCCCATCCTCTTCGCGAGGCAGAAGCATCTGATGTGAACATAAAAGTTATTGAATTTCCTGAAGAAGTGAACGAAGCAGGAATAGTTGTTCCCGAAAAAGGACTTCCTGCAAAACCTGCCGCACCTGTGTTGTTTCCGTCAAACGCATAAAGACGGTCTTTGTTTGCAACCGTGTTGAACCCAAAGAATGTTACCTGCAATTTATAGCCCGCGGGAGCAGAAAAAGTTTTCACAAAAGTTTCATTATTTCCATATTCTGAATCTTTTCCTCCCGAATCGTAAAAATAATATTTCGAAACAGCAAGATTTTCGGTATTGTTGTTGTTTAACAAAACTTCAGGCGTGCCGTTGATGTAAAAAATATGTTCATTATCAAAGAAAAGTGCATTTTCATTGTTGATGCGAATCAACATTTTCGATTCTGTTCCTGTTAAAACGCTATCTTTCACTTTTACAATAAAATCTAACTCGACAGAATTTTGCGGCGAAAGATTTGTGCTTGGAAAAGAACTTTGTTCGAAACTCAAATTCGGACTCAAAGAGTACGCAATTGCTTCGAAATTCGAAACCGTAGAATGCCCGATATTTTTCAGAAAGACTTTGATATGCGAGGTTTCGCCTGAGGTCAAGTTGCCCGACGAGGTTTCTACGGTATAATCTTCAAAAGAAAAAACAGGTGCATTCGCAACAAATCTAATTTCGTTTTGCCACGTTAAACCTACTTGCGTTGTATCTGATATTTCAACATTGAAAATAATTTCTGTTTGGTCAGGAATATTGGGAGAAACTTTAAATTTAAACGCATCAGTTTTTAAAATTGTACTTTGAGCAGCGATGTTATTGAAAACCTCAGTGCCGTCAATAATCTCAATATACGGATTCGAAGTGAGAATCGTTGCTTTTGTACCCACCGAATTAATTACTCCTGCATTTTTCACAGAAAGATTTAACAAAACCGTTTCGTTATAATCAATTTTTTCGTTATTATTTCCTAAAAGAGAATCATTCATTACGTATTGAGAAACATAACAATAAGCAGTCGAGAGATTTTGAACAGGAATTTTCTTTGTGTAACGAAAATAATTTTGCTTTGTGATAGTCAATAACAAAGTGTCTTGTGCTTGATAAATTTTGTTTAACGGGATTTCCATCGGATTTCCTGTTGCAATGTCTCTTCCAATAATTTCACTATTGAGCGAAATCGCAACTAAAGCACCAACATTCGCAGAAACCGTAAGAATAGAATCTGTTACATTCAAAATTGGGTCGCAAGTAACGGTTAAATTTTGTGGAACTTCCGAGTAAACCATCAGAAAACCATCACCGTGATGATGAAAAAGATTATACGTAATAGGTTTTTGTCCCGTGTTGTAGGGCCAGTTTGAAGATTGAAGGAATATTTTTCCTGCAACATTTCCAAAAGCAGGCAAAATACATCTCGATTCAGATGTTGTTCCTTGTGCAGGCATAAAATTGGGGAATAAATAATCGTACATTCCCCAAACGTAAACGTCATTGACGAAGGAATACGAAGTTTCTGACGCAGCGATAATACCTAATGCACCTTTTCCTTGTCCATTTCCTGAAAAACGGTGAAATTTTTCTGCGAAACATTCTATTGCAGCGTTAAATTTTCCTGTTAAACAATTTACAGACATAATAAAAGTTAAATCTGTGTTTGTTAAACTGCTGATATTTTGATTTGTGTACGCAGGTTCGCCCCAACCTTCCTCGAAACCGTGGTCGCGGTGTTGCAAAATGAACGCACCGTCATTGATGGCTTGCGTTATTTGTGTAGGTGTTCCGCCTGTAAAACCGCCCAACGCAGAAGGATTCGCAGGAATATATTGTAAACCGTAAGGACCAAAGTAAGAGATAATAGCGGAAGTATTCGGTGCTGTCGACCAAGGGTCTGTTTCAGGATTGCCTTCATAAACTGCATTGATGCGAACAGGATGTTTTCCCAAGACATTTTGCCAAAAACCTCGAACGATTTCTGAACAAAGTTGAAACCAACGTTCCGTTTGCCAACCTAACGCACTAATTGGATGGTCGTAAAAATTCGGATTTAACGGCGGATGTTTCTCATAATTGATAAATTTGTTTATCATTATCGCAAGTTCGTTTGCGTTTCTGGCAGTAATTCTTGAGAAAGCAATTTCAGGAACGCCATCACCAGAAACATCTGCGTAAGGATTATCTGAAATATACGGATTATAACCGCCAGGGTGATTATTGAGTGTTGTCGAGACGATAGAATTTGACGCATCTGAACCGTGGTCGCCCAAAAGCAAAATTGCTGACGGTTTAATATTCCAAGTATTATACGCATTATTGACGTAACTTTCAATAGCCGCCGAGGTATTATTCCCAATTTCAGAAAGTGTAACAATTTTTGTTAAAATTCCTTGTTGATTTCTGAAACGTTTAATTGTGTCTGCCCATTGTTGAAATTCGGGAGCATTCGGTGTAATAATCAAATATTCGCAGCCTGTTGCTTTCGAAAAATTTGCTGCCTGACGAGAATAATTAATTTTTGGAAGCGAATTTGCGTTAACAAAAGTGTTACTCAAAATTTCATCCCACCAAATACTGCGATATTCGTCTCTGCCAAAATGACCGTTTCCGTTTTTAAACGAAATTTTAATTGTCAACTCGCGGTAAACTTTCAAATCTTTTTTTGCAGGATTATATTGAAACGGACTAATCCCAATTAAAACCGCATCAACGCCGCGAATTTGCGAAACAGGAGAAATTCGCACAATTTTTTCGGGATAATAAACGTTTTTTGCGTAAGTAAACGCATCTTTTGAACAACGCATTTTCTTATCTGTGTCCAACGGAATTTCAGGTGCAGGAGCAATGTTGACGTTTTTCACTTTTTCAGTTGTTTGGTCAACAATTTCGATCTCGACATCTGCGTCTTGCGGAAGTGCAATGTAACGACCAATAGAGGGCAAATTGGGTTTACCTGCCTCGTTGGGCAAAAAATTTCCTGTTAATTCTACGTTTTCGCAAACCTCACCTTCAATATTTAACGAGGTGAGCGAAAATTCAGAAATCGAAAATTGCAGGACAACACTTTTCTCATCTTGATAAAGAAGCGAAACACCTGTTTTACCTTTCGAATTTTGATATTGAAAAGTACGAGTCTGAGCCGCAACAGAGAACGTGAGAAATATTCCACAAAAGACGGCTAACATTTTGATAATTAGAGATTTAAGAGACATAAGAGTTGTAAAAAAATTAATAAATTTTAACTTTTGCAAAGATACGAAAAATTAATAAATTTTCAATTTTATTTTTATTTTCATTGAAAAAATTTGTGAAAAAAAATTCTCAAAACTTTGAGATTTTGAGAATTTTTGTTTTCAGTGAGAAAATTATAAATTTTCTTGTTCAAATTTGTCAATTAATTGTTTGATTCGCAACACTTCTGAGACGCTCCATGCTTGCGAGATTGCGCCGCGTGCTTCGTGAGGCGGATTTCCGTCATAAATTTCTGAAAGAGTGCTGATTCCGTTTTTGTTCATTTCCTCTTCGAAACCTTGATATAAACGTTTTACCAAATGAATGCCGCTGCGTTTATTGAGTCGCAAAAATGCTTCGCAGAAATGTCCGAGCAGCCAAGTCCAAACCGTTCCTTGATGATAAGCCGCATCTCTTGTTGGTTGGTCGCCGTAATAAACACCTTTGTAATCGGGATGATTTGGCGACAAACTTCGCAAACCGCGGGGTGTTAAAAGTTCTTGTTGAACAATATCAACAACAGCTTTTTTCTTTTCGTCATCAATGGGAGAAAAAGGCAGCGAGGCGGCAAAAATTTGATTTGGTCGAACAGCGAAATCTTTGTAATCACCGTTTACATAATCGGCTAAATAATTTTTCTTTTCGTCCCAAAATGTTTGAACGAAAGATTCAGAAACCTGTTTTGGGAAATCTTTCCATTGTTCAATGAACTTTGTATCTTTAACTTTTTCTGCACATTCGAGGGCAAAACACAAAGCATTATACCAAAGTGCGTTGATTTCAACGGCATAACCGATTCTTGGGGTGACAGGTTTTCCAAAAACTATCGCATCCATCCATGTCAGTGCTTTTCCTGGTTCGCCGGCAAAGATTAGTCCGTTGTTGTGCATTTTGATATTGTAGGAAGTTCCATTTTTAAAACCTTCTAAAATCGAAGACATTTTTTTGCCGTAATCTTTCCAAATTGCTTTAAAATCTTGCGTTTGATAGGCATATTGCTGAATTGCCCAAAAATACCACAGCGGAGCATCAACAGAATTTACATCGTCAGTTGGTTTAATTCCTGAGTTTGCAAATAAATTGTTATCTCGGAGGTCATTGCTCATCGTATCGAGAACGGATTTGCAGGTTTTTGTGTCGTTTTGCGAGAGAGTTAAACCTGGAAGCGAGATAAAAGTATCTCTTGCCCACACTCCGAACCAAGGATATCCTGCGATGATGTAGGTTTTCTTATCTTTTTTGAGAAAGAATTGCTGAGCGGCATTTTTGAGACAATTTTCGAAACTATCTCTTGGGATTCGTCCTGTGGTTTCGTTTTCAAACTTCTGACTCAATGAACGCGTGACGGCTTCATCTAAACCTGCGGAAAATATGATACTTTCACCTTTTTCTAACTGAAACTCGAAATAACCGGGCACAAACAAATCTTCTTGAAAATCATAACCTCGTTCTTGTTCTTCGAGATATTCAATGTTATAATGCCAAGCAGGTGCGTGAACGAATTCGCTTTTTTTCGAAGTTTGCAAATGCAAATACGGATAACCAACATACAATTTTGCCTTTACGCCATTGTTGATGGGGTAAACTTTTGTATTTGCGTCCATATTTGCTCGCGTGAGTGCGTGAACGCTGCGAAATGCCAAAAACGGCTGTAAACGAATAGTAGTTTTTGAATGTGCATCAACCAAAGTGTATCGCACTAAATATCTTGGTTCTTCGCTGACCAAAATACCTTCTTTTTTGAGAATTACTCCTCCAACGCGATAACGAAATGTCGGAATGGGTTCGACGGTAAAATCTCGCAAATATTTATGTCCCAAAGGGTTGAAAACATTATGTCCAGGATATTTGTGAACGCCCATATGAAATTCTCCTTTGTGTTCTGCTTTTGGGTCGTCCTGATGTTGCAAAATAGTTTCGTCCAGACAAGAAAGTAAAACATGTCGTTCACCGTCAAATTCGTCAATAGGACAAACCAATAAACCGTGATATTTTCGGGTATTGCAAAAAGTTATAGAACAACTTCCATAAGTTCCTGCTCGGTTTGAACGAATTAACTCGCGACTCAGAGAATAATTAAGGTTGATTAATTGTGTTTTATCAAATTCGATGTAACTCATTTTTATACGTTTTTTTTTGAAAGTGATTAAAGAAATTTTTTACAAAAAGAGAATTTTACTTTTGCCGCAAAGATATAAAATTTAACGTAAAAAATAAAATTTTCTCAATTTTTTTCGAAAAAAAATATTTTCACCGTAATTTTCTCAACTTTTTACAAATTATTTCTCAATTCCAATAGAAACGAATCTAAAATGTTTGAAATTTGAGAATCGTATTGCGAGTGAAATTTTTCGAAAACTTCAATAATTTTTAAACCTGCAGGAGTAAGAATCGTTTGTCCGCCGCCTTTGTTTCCGCCTCTTTTTCGTTCAAAAATCTCGACACCTAATAATTCCTCAATTTTTTTAATGTTATTCCAAGTTTTTCTGTATGTCCAATTTAACTTTTTCATCGCCTCCTTGAGAGACCCTGTTTGATGAATAGTTTTTAACAAAATTAATTTGCCGTCACCTAATATTCCCTTTTGCTCTGAAGTTTCGAGCCAAATTTTAAAGTTAAACCGAATATTTTTTAAATTTTCATTCATAAATTTTCGAAAAAATTTTTTGCAAAATTAAATAAATTTTTAGTAAATAAATTTGTTTAAGACAAAAAACTTATATAACTTTGCACGTGTTTTTTCAGCATTATTTAATCTAAACTCAAAATTTTTTTCATGAAGAAAAATGTTACATTTTTAACCATTTTATGGTTGGCAAGTTGTTTTGCTGCGTTTTCGCAAGAGGAAAAAGAAGTCAAACACGAGAGCGATCCGCAGTACGAAGTACATCAATATCTTGCTGGTGAGTCAGCAAAAGTATGGCCCGGATGGAGCGGTAATGTGTACAGTGTAAAAGTTACCGTTCACGCAATTAAGTGTCCCAAAACCGATGATTGGTTCGGCGACAATTTATATTTCAAATTTTACGTAAACGACGGTTTCCGTCTGTTTAACAAAAACGGCGGCTACAATTATTCTCGTAACAAAGAAGGTTGGGGTCACCGATTTAGAGACAACCAACAATACCGTAACGGTGACGATTCGTTCTTTCGACATTTTGTCTATCGGTTTAGTTGGTATGGACAAAGATTATGGATTCGGTCAGCTTGACGATGATGATGATCCTTTAGGAAAAGTTCATTTTGTCAAAGTGGATAATCGCTTGGAATATTATGAGCGCAAAACTATAACAGGTTCTGACGGAATAATGTTAGATTATAGCATTACTTTTTCCCGCCTAAGTACAGGAACCGCATCAACTGCTCAAAAAGAGATTCACAGCTACATCGGGACCAAGTTGATACTTGATACTTACAAACCAACAGACCCAAACGGTTATTCCACCAGCGATCGCGAACAGTTTTACTCTACTTACACCGGTTATCTCGGAGAAACTAACGGACTTATCTGGGGCGCAAACTCCAGTGCGTTAGAAAAATCGTATTTGTATTATAACACGATGCCCTACTCAAATTTTGACAAAGGGAAATATGGTTATAATGCTTTTCAGTACGCAACAGACGGAAATAACGACATTATTGAAGGAACACACGAAGAAGATGTTTACAACATGGATTATTTCCCTGCAAATGTTTGGACAGCCTCTTACGGCGGCAGAGATGGCATTTCGAGAAATTCATTTTTTTACATGTATCTCGGAATTCCATATAACACCAATATTTTTGCGAATCATTTTTGGGATCCCGACCAAGCAAATGATTTTAGATTTAACGTAGGCGGACACGATGGCGGAATCGGAGGAATGGGCGCACAACCCAATGCTGCCTCAGCACCTTATAAAGCTCAGCTAATTTGGGATTATTATGTTCTGCCGCAATATTATGCAGGTAACAAAAATAATTCGTATTATAATTTAGGACGAACACTTCATCTCTTAGAAGACATGAGTGCCTTGGCGCACATTCATCGAGATGCACATGGCGCTTGGGTCGGCGGAAAAATTGATTATTATGAAGTCGGGTTAGCATCGGTTTATGTAAACGGACAAGTCGAAAGTAAACAAATCATTGAACCTTTTACTTACCTCACCGCAAACGGTGCTATTACCAATTCTCTCGGTTTAGACCCAAAGATTAAACAAGAATGGCTCAATCACGGATGGAACGAAACAATTTTAAATCAACAAACTCCGCTATTCCGATTGTTTTATTCCTTGGCAGAATATTCTGATGAATATCCAAGTCGAGATGTAATGGGAGATAATCCTGCGTTTCACACAAAAGATTGGGAATATTACAACTGGCGCGCCGCCGCAGACACCATCATGCCTAAAGCCATTTCGCATATTGCAGGACTTTATATGACTTTTTGGATGTCAACACATTTCCCTTTCGAATCTTCTTATTCCCGATTTCTCGACGACGAACAACCAACAGTCGCTACTGCACTGAAACAAACTTATAATAAAGCGTTTAACGCAGGGGCATATCTTGGTTCACCGACAGCCGATGGACTCGTAAAAATTAGTGGAAATAATTTTTACCGAAAATATAACCACGGAATTCTCTTTTGGAACTCAAATCTCACTGATAATAGCGGCTATATTGCCGACAATGAAGGGAATTGGGCAAAAATTCTGCTCAAATACATCGAAATTGGCGAAAATACAGGACGCTTAGGACTGCCGACAAAGCGAATTGTTGAAAATGGAAACGAAACCGTTTATTTCGAGTATGGGAAAATTTATTGGGGCGGTTTGTCTGCAATTGTTGTCTACAACAAAACGGAAGACGCTGAATTTGCCGCAAAACAAGAGAAAAATAATCTTCACAATCAAAACTCTAATGTTATCTCGCAGCAAAAAAACGTTCAAACCGGAAATGATGAGAAAACTTTTGTTAAACTATCGGAATTAAATGTCTACCCGAATCCAAGCACAGGAAAATTTAACGTTTCTATTTCTGAAAGAAATAATCGAATTCTCAACGTTCGCGTATTTAATCTGGCAGGAAAAATCATTTTGAATCAAAAAATAAACGACGACCTTTTCGAAATCAATATTTCTGAAAAAGGACTCTTTTTTATTGAAATCAGAATGAATAACGAAGTTTTACAAACAAAAGTTATTGTTCAATAACAGTTAAAAAAATTCCCCTAAATGGGGAATTTTTTTATTTTCCTCGCTTCATTGGCAGTCGATAGCGGCGAATCTTATCAAATTGATACAACGCATTCGCAACAGCAGCGGCAGTCGGAACAAGCCCGATTTCGCCAACACCCTTCGCACCGTAAGGACCAACAGGGTCAAAAACTTCAACTGGAATCACCACAATCTCAGGCGTTTCGTCAGAACGCAAAATTTTACAATCTTTCAATTTATCACTTTTGAGATAACCATTTTCCATTTCGAGTTCCTCTGTCAACGCATAACCAATTCCCATATGAACGGCACCCTCGACTTGTCCCTCGAAAAGCGTTTTGTTCATTACTTTTCCTGCGTCATGAGCAGCAAGAAATGTTTTAATTTTCCCTTTTTCGTCTAAAACGCAAAGTTGAGCAGCATAACCGTAGGAATAATGCGTGATAATTTCTTTCGAAGTATCGCCGGGTTTTGTCGTCCAATCGCATTTGAAATTTCCAAAATATATATTTCCGCTTAACTCTCGCAACGTTTTGATTTTCAAATCGTTATTGACTTTTTTTGCGGCATCAATAATCGCATTTCCGAGTAAAACCGTTGCCCGTGAGGAAGTTGTCATGCCTGTTTTGAGATTCGATTCCGTGTCAACAATGACTTTTACGTTTTCAGGTTTAATTCCTGTTTCCTGAAACAAAACTTGCTGAGCGATAGTAAACGCACCTTGCCCCATTTCTGTCCAGCCGTGTTGCAAAATTATCTCATTTTCGTTCTTGATTTCGATTTTAACATCGCAAAAATCGACCATTCCGTTGCCAATACCTGAATTTTTTATTCCGCAGGCAATTCCTGTAAATTTTTCGGAATAAAATTTTTCTTTCAATGCTTCGAGACATTTTCGTATTCCGACTCCGACAACTTTTTGCCCTGTGGCAGTCATTAAACCGTCAACTAACGCATTATTCCAACGAAATTGCCATCTGTCGAAGTTTCCTTTCTCGCAAACTTCATCAATACAACTTTCCAACGCAAACACAACCTGATTTGCCCCAAAACCTCGCATTGCTCCCGAAGGAATGTTGTTTGTGTAAAGGGTTTTTGCCTCGATGTCAATGTTGGGAACGAAATAGCCGCCTGTTGCGTGTCCAGCGACTCTTTCGAGAACTTTTGTCCCCACAGACGCATACGCACCTGTGTCACCTGCGGCTCGCAAAGTCAAAAAAGTCAACATTCCGTTTTCGTCTGCACCGATTTCGATATTCATAAAAACGGGATGACGTTTTGGGTGCATTCTTATTGATTCGCTGCGAGATAAACGCACTTTAACAGGTTTTTGTAACAAAAAAGCACACAAAGACGCAAAACCTTGAACAGTTAAATCTTCTTTTCCGCCGAAACCACCGCCGTTGGCAACGAGTGTTACGTGAACTTTCTCTTCGGACAAATTCAAAATCTCTGCGACTTGTCTGCGGTCTTCATAAATTCCTTGTCCTTGTGAAAATAAATGTATGCCGTGATTTTCAGGAACAGCAACTGCCGATTCGCACTCTAAAAATGCGTGTTCGATTCGTTGTGTTTCGTATTTTCCTTGAGAAATAAACTTTGACTTCGCTTTTGCCTCTTCGAGATTGCCGCGTTGAAATTTACAAACATCTAAAACATTCGATTTATTTGGGTGAACTTTGATAAAATCGTTCATTGCCTCAAAAACATCAGTGACGGCGGGCAAAATTTCATATTGAACATCAATTAAATTTGCTGCTTTTCTTGCAATTTCCTCCGATTCCGCAACAACAACCGCCAAAACATCTGAAATGCAATTTGTAATTTCGCCTTCAGCAATCATAAACTTCCAATCTCGATAAATGAGTCCGATAGTATCTTTTCCCAAAATATCTTTTGCTGAAAAAATTTTGTGAACGCCGCTAACTTTTTCTGCTTTTGAGAAATCAATTTTTAAAATTTTCGCTCGCGGATGTTCACTAAATTTTAAAACACCGAATAACATTCCTTCGAAAAATAAATCATCAACAAATTTTCTTTCGCCGACGGCAGTTTGAAAACTTTCGTATTTGGGGTAAGATTCGCCGACTTTCCCCTCTACTTTTTCCACAGAAACGTTTTTATTTTGCAATTTTTTTGCGGAAATTTCGATTGCTTCTTCGATTTTTTTGTAACCCGTACATCGACAAAGATTGCCGCGTATTGCTTTCTGAATTTCGTCTCGCGTGGGATTTGCGTTTTCTTGTAATAAAATTTTTGCCCTCATAATGAAACCTGCCGAGCAGAAACCACATTGAACAGCACCTCTTTCGACAAATGTTTCAGCAATGATATTCTTTACAGATTCGGGCAAACCTTCCATCGTAAAAATTGTTGCTCCGTTGAGAGATTTCATTTTGGTTGTGCAGGCAAGTTTTGCTTTTCCATCTACTTCGACGGTGCAAGCACCGCAAGCACCTTGTCCCGAACAACCGTCTTTGGTGGCAGTTAGGTGTTTGTCTAATCGCAAAAAGTTTAATAAACTGCGATTTTCGTCTCCTTCATACAAGACAGAAATATTATTTAATAAGAATTGTACCATAAAAATTTTTTTACATTTTTCGTTGCGAATATAATATTTTTTTAAATATTATTGAGAAAAAACTTCACAAAACAAAATTTTTCGCAAAAATTTTATCTCAAATTTTCTTATTTTTTCGAAAAATAAAAATTTTTCACAAAAAAATTAAATTTTCTTTGTTTATTTTTAAAAAAGTTATAATTTTGCAGTTCGAAAAAACAATAAAAAACAGTATTTTATGAAAAAAGTATTTTTATTCATTGCGATTTTGTTTGCTACGTCATTAACTTTCGCGAACACAAATCGTTACGCTGTTGATGAAAGTCAAATTGATGCGTTATTTTCGCAAGCCACAGAAGTAAGTATTAGTGGTTCGCAAAGTTTGTTGGCAACATTGCCTCTCGGTGTGGTTGCACCTGAAAATACAACAGAAATAAAAGATGCGAAACAGCCCATTGTTGCTTTCTTGTTGTGTTGGTTTTTAGGAGGTTTTGGCATTCACCGACATTATTTAGGAACTTCGCAATTTATGTGGGCATTATATACCTTTACTTGCGGAGGAATTTTTGGAATTATTCCACTTGTAGACTGGATAATGTTGTTAATTGGCATTATTGAAAACAACATTGGTTCTTACGAGAACAACACGAATTTTATTATGTGGTAATTTCCTGTAACCAAATTTTTCTTACCTGCAAGATTTCTCAAAAACTTGCAGGTTTTTTTTGTAACGAAATGGTTTTTGTTTTGCGAGACATTTTTATTCGTTGCGGTGAATTACCCCTTTGCTAAAGACAAAGGGGGCTTCTTAGTATTGTACCAAGAAC
>DYQK01000018.1 GCA_020719385.1 Rikenella microfusus
TTATACGCATAACGGTCTGCATCATTTTCAATAATCATTCCTGCAACTGCTCCATAAATTTTCACTCCCGAAATAATTTTATACTTCGGCGGAATTTCTCGCATTTTCTCTAATCGCTCAAGATGTTCCTTGACATCTTCGACAGAAAGATGCGTTTTTACCTCGACAGCAACAAGAACTTTCTCACCAAATAACAACAAATCTACCTCATAATAACTTTGTTTGTCTTTGATGCCGCGAATTCCATTGACGAGAAAATTAATTTCTATTCCGCGTTTTTGAAATAATTTAACGAGTTTTGGGGCAACCATTTCCTCCACAAATCTGCCGAGAGTATTTCCAAGTTCACCGATTTTTTTATCCGAAGCAGCAATCATTTTGAAAATTTTTTTCTGCTCTTTTTCCCACTTTTCGTCTGCTTCTTGTTGACGTAAAGCTGCTTCTTGTTGACGTAAAGCAGCTTCTTGTTCACGTTTTTCTCGTTCTTGACGTTCTTTTTCGAGTTTCTCGTTATACTCTTTCATACGCAAAGCAGATTCTTGCTCGCGTTCTTGACGTTCTTTTTCGAGTTTCTCGTTATACTCTTTCATACGCAAAGCAGATTCTTGCTCGCGTTCCTGATGTTCTTTTTCGAACTTTTCCTCGCGTTCCTGACGTTCCTTCTCTAGTTTCTCATCAAAACGTCTGTCGGATTCGGCAAATAATGCCAAAAGTTTGCGATAAGTTAATTTTTCCTTTTTTTTCATATCGAAAACAAATTTTTTCGCAAATTTACAAAATCTTTTGAAAAAAACAAATACTTTTCGGAAAAAATTTTTATATTTGCAACGTAAAAACGATTTTTTAATTAATCTTTTTATATAACTTGTTTATTATGACTGAATTAGAAAAATATTTCGAAAATTTTCGAAAAGACATCATCGGCATTGACGCAGAATTTCTCTCTCCTTATGGAAAACAAAAAGTCATCTACGCAGACTGGATTGCCAGCGGCAGACTTTATAAACCCATAGAAAACATTTTAACCAACGTTTTTGGAGAAATGGTCGGAAATACTCACTCCGAAGCAAGCGAAACAGGACGAACCATGACGCACTGCTATAAATTGGCTCAAAAAATTATCAAAAATCACGTACATGCCAACGAAAATGACATAATTATCGCAACAGGTTCAGGAATGACAGGTTGCATCAATAAATTGCAGCGAATTCTTGGTTTCAAAGTCCCCGAACAAGCAAAAAATTTCTGTCTCAACACAACAGGAACTGCTTATTGCAGTCAGTTGCCCGAAGAAGAACGACCAATCGTTTTTCTCACGCACCTCGAACATCACTCAAATCATACTTCGTGGTACGAAACTATCGCTGATGTCAAAATTATTGAACCTGACGAAAATTTAATGGTCAAACCTGAACATTTGAGGGAAGAATTGAAAAAACATTCTCATCGAAAAATGAAAATTGGTTCATTCTCGGCTTGTTCGAATGTTACGGGATATTTTCCGCCATATTATGAACTCGCAAAAGTGATGCACGAATTCGGCGGAATTTGTCTCGTAGATTTTGCCGCCTCGGCTCCGTATGAAAAAATTGATATGCACCCAACAGACGAAAATGCTTATTTAGATGGAATATTTCTCTCGCCGCACAAATTCTTGGGCGGTCCCGGAAGTACAGGAATAATGGTTTTCAACAAAAAATTGTACTGCAACAAAATTCCCGACCAACCAGGCGGCGGAACGGTAAATTGGACTAACCGTTGGGGAAAATATAGTTATATCACCGACATTGAGTCAAGAGAAGACGGCGGAACGCCCGCATTTCTCCAAACTATCAGAGCAGCGTTGTGTGTAAAATTGAAGGAAAAAATGAATTGCGAGAAAATACACCTTCGCGAGCAAGAACTTTTGAAAATTGCTTTCGAAGAACTCCCAAAAATCAAGGGAATGAATATTTTGGCAGAAAATATTCAACACAGACTCGGCGTTATCTCGTTTTATATCAAAGACATACACCACAATTTAATCGTTAAAATTCTTAACGACAGATTTGGAATTCAAGTACGCGGCGGCTGCTCGTGTGCAGGAACTTATGGACATTATCTGCTTTCTGTAAGCGAAATCTTGTCAAAAACTATCACCGACAAAATCGATTCAGGCGATTTATCCCTCAAACCAGGTTGGGTCAGACTCTCGCTTCATCCGACAATGAGAAATCAAGAATTATTCCTCGTCGTCAATGCGTTGAGAGAAATATCGGAAAATATTGAGTCTTGGAAAAAAGATTATCAATATTGCAAAGAAACGAACGAATTTTATCACAAAAATTTTGCAGAAAAAACAGAAAATCATTTTGCAGAATGGTTTAACATTGAAATATGAGACTCAAAAAATTAGATTTATTGATCATAAAATCATATTCGGCACCGTTAATTTTAACTTTCTTCATCTCTTTGCTAACCTTGATGTTACAATTTCTGTGGAAATACATTGACGATTTAGTAGGAAAAGGGTTAGAATGGATTGTTATCGCAGAATTGTTGCTTTATACCGTTGCAAATTTGGTAATGATGGCTTTGCCGCTTGCCATTTTGCTTGCCTCTCTAATGACTTTTGGAAATCTCGGTGAACATTACGAGTTAACAGCCATTAAAGCAGCGGGAATTTCTCTTCGAAAAGTAATGAAACCGTTATTTGTTATGAATTTTTTACTCGGAATAGGTTTATTTATCTACTCAAACACCGTTGTTCCAAGTATAATGTTGAAATCGGGTGCGTTGCTCTTCGATGTTACTCATCAAAGACCAGAGTTAAACATTCAAGCAGGCGTTTTTAGCAACGACGTTGAGGATTTTACCATTCGAGTTGGGCGAAAAAATATGAAAAATAATATGATGTATGATTTTATGATTTATGACCACACTCTCAGAATTGGTTGTCCCAATGTTACCGTCGCTGATTCAGGAAAAATGCAAATTACAGACGACAACAGATTTATGATTATTACGCTTTATAACGGTTATAAATACGAAGAAATGTCCGAAACACGGACCAACAAACGAGTTTTCCCTCATCAAAGAACTGCTTTTGGAAAAGAAACGTTAATTTTTAAACTTCCCGAAACAGAATTGAACCGAAGTGACGAGGATTTGTTTAAACATAATTATCAAATGTTAAATATGCGTCAACTTTCGGCGGTAACCGATTCTTTTCGCAAAGAACACAAAGAACGAATACAATTATATATCCGCGATTTGCAAAGTGTTTATTATTTTCGCAACGAAATAAAACCTTTCTCTAACGATAAAGTCGGTCAACAATTAGATTCGGCAAAAAAATCGGTTGCTTTTCAAAAGTTATCTGTTCCAAAGAATTTAGACAGTCTTTTTTCAACATTACCTCTCAAAGAAAAAAGAGGAATTTATCTCACTGCCGTAGATTATGCTCGCGACGCCCAAACTTCAATCAATAATTCGCTTGAAGATTTAGAAAGTAAAGCAAGAATGATTCGAAAATATGATTTTGCGTGGCATTTAAAAGTCACTGTTGCGTTGTCTTGTTTTATATTTTTCCTCATTGGTGCGTCTTTGGGTGCAATTATTCGCAAAGGTGGACTCGGAACGCCTGTTGTTATCGCAGTTTTCTTGTTTATTATTTATTATATTCTCTCGTTGAGTGGGAAAAAGTTAACTATCGAAGCGGGTGTGCCTGCGTATTTGGGCATTTGGCTCTCGACATATATTTTGTTTCCGCTTGGAATATTTCTCACTTACAAAGCAACAACTGATTCTCGACTCTTGGATGCAGATTCGTATATAAAATTTTTAAATTTCGTAAAACTTTTGCCGCAAAGAGTTAAATGGTTGCGTTTTATGGAAAAATGGTTTTAAATTTGTAAAAAAATTTTAAATTTGTGAATTAAATTAATTTTTTTCTTATCTTTGTAAAAAAATTAAACTTATCATTTTATGAAAAACTTTGTTAAATTGCTTGAAATTGCACTATTTTTAAATTCTTCGTGAAAAAAATTTGCAAAAAAATGAATTTGTACTTTCAAATTAAACTAAAATTATTTTTCACAAATCAAAAGTGAAAAAACTTTTGAATTTTTTACTTGTAAAAATGAGATTTTATATTTTAACTTTAATTTTCTCGTTGCTTGTCTTTTCCCTGTCGGGGCAGGTGAAGAATCTTGGTGTGCCGCAAGTGATTAATTATTCCAAAGAAATTTATTCCGCAGATGCACAAAATTGGGCAATTTTGCAGGATGAACGCGGAGTTCTCTATTTTGGGAATAATACTGCTGTTCTCGAATTTGACGGAAATCAATGGAAAAAACATTTTACCTCAAATAAATCGGCGGTAAAATCATTGGCGAGAGATAAAAATGGTCGCATTTATGTCGGTGGGAAAGCAGAATTTGGTTATCTCAAAGCAAATACAAAAGGCGAGTGGCAATATATCTCGTTAGTCGATTCGGTTGCACAGAAATATCGCAAGTTTAAAGATGTGTGGCAAATTTTTGAGACAAAAAACGGAGTTTGCTTCAAAACTCCCGAAATGGTTTATCTTTACAAAAACGGACAATTTTCAGTTTTGCCCGCAGAAACAAGTTTTAGTCTTTCATTTTTGGTCAACGGAGAATTTTATGTCAAAGAAGATGAAATAGGTATTAAAGTACTTAAAAATGGAGAATTGGTTTTGATTCCTGAAAGCGAACAATTTGCAAAAGAATCCATTCGCGGAATGATTCCTTACGGGAAGAAAATTTTAATGATTACGTGGAGTCAAGGTTTTTGGTTATTTGACGGCGAGAAATTCGAAAAGTTAAAAACACCTATTGATGATTTTGTAGACAAAAATAAAATTTATTGTGCTATTCCGTTGAAAAACAATTACTTAGCCTTCGGCACTTTTTCAAATGGAGTATTAGTCGTTGATAATAATTTTAACCCCGTTCAATTAATTAACTCACAAAAAGGTTTACAAAACGACAAGGTTTTAAATATGTTTTTTGATAATCAAGAGAATTTGTGGCTCGCATTGGGCAACGGAATTTCTTCCATACAAATTACTTCGCCATTTTCGACTTTTGACGAGAGATATGGACTCAATAGTGCAACTTATTCCTCAATAATTTTTCAAAATAAATTATATATCGGCAATTCTAACGGCGTTTTTTACACAAATTGGAAGAATCAAAGTGCGTTGTCAAATTTTGAGCAATTTAAACCCATTGAACATTCTGCGGGACAATTTCAGGCGTGGAATCTTGATACGGCAAACGGAGTTTTACTTTGCGGTTCAATGATAGGAATTTTCTCTATCAAAAATAATAAAACAGAAAATATCTCGAATAAAAAAGATGTTTATACTTTTTTGCCGCTGAAAAATAAACCCAATACTTTGCTTGTCGGAGCAAGAAACGGACTCGGAATAATGATTTTTAAAAATAATAAATGGCATTATTCCCACGATATCAAAGGTTTTAACGAGACTTGCAGATATTTGCAACTCGACCAACAGCATATTTGGGTTTCTGAAAAAACAAAAGGAATTTATCGATTAAAATTAAACGCAAGTTTAGACAGCGTTGTAGAGACAAAATTTTTTGATACTAAAAGCGGCTTGCCGACAAATTTGAAAAATACAGTTTTCAAATGGCAAAACGAGATAGTTGTTGGAACAGAAAAAGGAATTTTTAGATACGAAAAAAACAAAGATACTTTTGTGATTTTCAAAGAGTTAAGCAGATATATCGGTGATTTAACTATTCACGATTTACTTGTTGATAATTACTCAAATATTTGGTTTTGCGGCTACAAAACTCTTAATAAAGAGAAGCAAACTATTGAACTTTGCGGCAAATTTCACTATTCAAAAAATGATTCTACAAAAAATAAGCGAATCGTTTTTGGGAAATTTATCAATAAAATCAAGGCTGTTACTCCGATAGCAAAAAACGAATTGCTTTTTTACACCGATAAAGGTTTTATTCATTTCGACCAAAGTATTGAAAAGAATTTTTTGCAGTCTTATTTTGCACACATACGAAAAATTGAGTTTCTTGCGAAAGATTCTACGCTTTTTTATGGGAATTTTTATCATCCGCAAAACGATTTTTCATTAACGCAGTTGAGAAAGGAAATTCCTAAGATTGATTATGATTTTAACGGTTTATTGTTTACTTTTTCTGCGTGTTTTTATGAAGACGCCGATAGAGTGAAGTATAAATATTTTTTGGAAGGCGATGACGCAGGTTGGTCGGAATGGAAGGACAAGAATTTCAAGGAATATTCGAATTTGCCGTCAGGAAAATATACGTTTCATCTCAAAGCGTTGAATATTTATGACAACGAAAGCGAGGAAACAAAATTTTCGTTTATCATTCTATCTCCTTGGTATTTAACGGTTTGGGCGTTTATTGGTTATATAATTATTATGGCATTTATCATTTGGGGAATTGTGAAGCTGAGTGTTAAACGTTTGGAAAAACAAAAAGAACATCTTGAGAAGGTTGTCGCACAACGAACCGAGAAAATTGCTTTTCAAAACGCAGAATTGAACCAACAGAAAGAGGAAATTATGTCGCAAAGAGACATTCTTTTCGAGCAAAATGAAATGATTAAAGAGAAAAATAAAAGTATTACCGCAAGCATCACCTACGCAAAACGCATTCAAGAGGCAATGTTGCCCTTCGAAAAGCGAATCGCAGAGTTTATTCCCGAACATTTTATTCTTTTCAAACCGCGAGATATTGTTAGCGGCGATTTTTATTGGTTTACCGAGAAAAACGGCAAAATTGTCTTCACAGCCGTAGACTGCACAGGACACGGCGTTCCGGGAGCATTCATGTCAATGATTGGAAGTCAGATTTTAACCAACATCATTTATGAAGGCATTTTAGAAGCCGATGAGATTTTAAATACTCAAAGCCGCCACATCAGACACGCATTGAAGCAAGAGGAAACAGATAATCAAGACGGAATGGATATGGCTTTGTGTGTTATTGATTTGGAAAAGAAAATTTTGCAATTTGCAGGGGCAAAAAATCCGCTTATTTACATTCAAAACGGAGAATTAAACGAATGTAAGCCCGATAAAATCGGAATCGGAGGAAAGAAAATTGTTGAAAAAGATAAATTTACAAAACACGAAATTTCTTTCGAAACGCCGATATGTTTTTATATTTTTTCAGACGGTTACGAAGACCAATTCGGAGGTTCGCAGAAACGAAAGTTCATGGCAAAACAGTTGAAGAAAATTTTGCTTGAGATTCACACACTGCCGATGCACACGCAAAAAATGATTTTAAATTCGATTATTGAACGTTGGAAACAAGGACATGACGTAATTTTTCCTGTTGCAAATTTTTATACCGACCCAATTCTCAATAGTAAAACGGAAACAGAAGAAAAAACCGAACAAACAGACGATATTCTCTTAATTGGTTTTAAATTATGTTAAATTTTGCAAAATTAAATTTTTCATATTCGCATTTCGATTCTGAACATTTCGAGAAATATTTGCAAACTTGTAATATTTTTTCTTTGAAAAAAGATTTTTCAGGTTTTCAATTTGAAATTTCTCATTTTATTTTACATTTTAATTCAAAATTTTCGATTTCTGTCACGCAAAAAAACGAAAAAAATATTTCTGTGCGATATGATTTTGAGTTGTGGAATATTTTGCAATATGAATTAATTGGTGCAGTGATTTGTTTTTTTCTATATCGTTTCTCCTCAACGGCGATATTTCTCACAACAATAATTTTTTTATTTTTTTTATTTTTTGTCTACGTACTTCAGAATCATTTTTTTGCCCGAATTTTGCTGAAAAATTACTTTTCTCCAAACCAAGAAGGCGAATTTAACGCAGAACAAAAAAATTGGCAGCAAGATTCTAAATTATGCCCCGCTTGCGGAGCAATTTTACCTGAAGACCTAAATTGTGTTGAGTGCGGCTTGAGAATTTCCGACAAAAAAATATTTTCGCACACAACCATCACTAAATATTCCTATTTGAAAATCGTTTATCATTATGAAAAGTAAAAATCATTATGAAAAAAGTTGTGTTTCCTGTCCGCGTGAATGTTTGGTTGACAGAAGTTCGCAAAAATTAGGTTTTTGCAAAACAGATAATTCGTTTAATATTGCTTCGATTTGTCTGCATCGCGGCGAAGAACCCGTGATTTGCGGGCAAAACGGAATTTGTAACATTTTTTTTTATAGCTGCAATTTGCAATGCGTTTATTGTCAAAATTCGCAAATTTCTTCGCACAAAAATAAATTTTCTCAAAAATTTCAACATATTGAACAAATTTTAAACGAAATAGATATTTGTGTAAAACAAGGTGCAAAGTCGGTTGGTTTTGTTTCTCCCTCGCATCTTGCGGAGCAGGTGAAATTGATTATTGAGTCGTTGCGGGAAAATCATTTTTCTCTCACAACGGTTTATAACTCAAACGCTTATGATTCGGTGGAAACCTTGCAGAAATTAGAAAATTATATAGATGTTTATTTGCCCGATTTTAAATATATGGACAGCAATCTTGCAAAGACATACTCTCAAGTGCTTGATTACCCCGAAGTTGCGGCAAAAGCGATTCGCGAAATGTATAGACAAAAAGGTTCTTCTTTGCGTTTAGACGATGACGGAAATATTGAGTCAGGTTTAATTGTGCGTCATTTGGTTTTGCCGAATCATATCGAAAATAGTATTTCGGTACTGAAATATTTGGCAGAGGAGATTTCTCCGTTGATTTATGTTTCGCTGATGTCTCAATATTATCCGACAGAAAATGTGAGGAATCATTCGTTTTTAAACAGAAGAATTACAAAAGAAGAGTACGAGAAAGTAATTTCAGAGATGGAAAATCTCGGAATTTTTCGTGGTTGGGTGCAGGAGTTGGAAAGTTTTTCTCATTATCGCCCCGATTTTGACAAAAAACATCCTTTTGAGTAAAATATTTTTGAAAATTTATTAAACAAATAAAATAATGTTACCTCAAATTATCGAATCGAAATTTTCTGAGTTGCAAAATATTTTTATTTTGCACAAAATAAAATGCGTTTACATTTTTGGTTCTGTTTTAACAGAGAAATTAATTTTTAATTTATGAAACCTTATAATATTTTAATCGTTGACAACGACGTGAACGACCAAAATACGGTTATTGAGATTTTGGAAAAAAGTAATTCAAATTATAATTTGTTGCGTTCTCTTTCGGCTCGTCAGGGTTTGGTTATTGCTGAGCGGATTTTGCCCGATTTAATTATTACCGATTGGTATATGCCTGAAATTTCGGGGATAGAATTTATCAAAAATCTCAAAAGCAAAGAGACAACAAAGAATATTTTAGTCATTATGTGTACGGGCGTGATGACTTCTTCGGAGAATTTGCAACTTGCTTTCGAAGTTGGGGCAGTCGATTTTGTGAAAAAACCCATTGATAAGGTCGAGTTAGTCGCAAGAGTGCGGTCAATGTTGCAGTTGGCAGATAATATTCGAGAGAATAAAGAGTTAATTGAGTCGAAAGATAAACTTTTTTCGATAATTGCTCATGATTTGCGAAGTCCTTTTTCTGCTTTGAAAGGTTTAACTGAAGTTTTGCAGCAGAAATATTCCACATTTAGCAAAGAAAAGTTAGAGAATTGGTTGAAAATAATTAATCAAAGTGTAGATAAAACGTATAATTTGCTCGAAAATTTGTTGCAATGGTCTCGAACGCAGTTAAATAAAGTTATTTTTTCTCCAATTCCGTTATATTTGCACGGAATAATTCTCGAAACGGTAGAAATTTATGAAAATATTGCATTTCGAAAAAATATTGAGATAAAAATTTCTGTCGAAAAAGATATTTATATTCTTGCTGATGAGTCAATGTTGCGAGTGGTTTTTCGAAATTTGATTTCGAATGCGTTAAAATTTACTCACAAAGGCGGCGAGATAGAAATTTCTGCGATAATAAACCTCGAAGTTGTCGAAATCTCAATAAAAGACAACGGAATCGGAATTTCTCATTCCAATTTGACAAATTTATTTAAAATTGGCGAGATATTTTCCACCTTCGGCACAGAGGGCGAAAACGGTTCTGGACTCGGTTTAATTTTGTGTTACGAATTTTTGAAAAAACACTCAAGCGAGTTAAAAGTCAGCAGCGAGCAAAACAAAGGCAGTAAATTTTGTTTTTCTCTCCCTTTGGTGAAAAAAATCTAATTATTTTTTGTATTTCTCAATGAAATGTTGTATTTTTGTATTTTAAAAATGAAAAATTATGTCTGAAAAATTTTTGCAGTTCTTAGAAAAAACGAAACCTTTTATCAATGAAAATGATGATAAAGAAATTATTCTCGCTTATAATTTGATTCGTCCTTTTTATGAAAAACGAAATAAAAATAACATTGATTTTGAAAAGTTTTTCATCGAACTTTCGTCTATTTTCTTTACCGAAATACATCTGAGTACGACTTCTGTTCTTGCGGCGTTGTTTTTCGATGTGGTTAAAAATCAAGATGTTAGTCCTGAAGAGATTGAGAAATCTTTTGGGAAATCAGTTTTAAATTTGGCGAAAAGTTTAGTACGAATTCCAATTTTAGATGTTAAAAAATTTCAAGAAAAGAATCAAACAGATAATTTTATTAAATTGTTATTGACTCTTTCTGACGACCCGCGTGTGGTTTTGATTTTTCTTTCTGACCGTTTGTTTCGTATGAGAAATAGTTCGTTTTTGCAGGAGACCGAGAAATTGCAAGTTGCATCTGAGGTTTCGTATCTTTTTGCACCGATTTCGCACCGTTTGGGTTTGTACGCAATAAAAACCGAGATGGAGGAGTTGTCAATGCAGTTTTTTCACACAGAAATTTTTCATTTTATTGAAAATAAACTTGCTGCAACAAAAGAAAATCGCGAGAAATACATCAATTCTTTCATTGAGCCGTTGAAGAAAAAATTAATAGAGCATCATTTTAAGTTTGAAATCAAAGGTCGGACAAAGTCTATTCCTTCGATTTGGAATAAAATGAAAACGCAAAAAGTCGATTTCGAAGAGGTTTATGATATTTTTGCGATAAGAATCATTATTGATACTTTTTTGGAAAATGAAAAATCAGATTGTTGGAAGGCATATTCTTTGGTTACCGAGAAATATACGCCGAATCCTCATCGTTTGCGTGACTGGATAACGAGTCCGAAGTCTTCGGGTTATGAGTCGTTGCACACAACGGTTTTGGGCAATGACGGCAAATGGATAGAAGTGCAGATTCGTACTTTGCGAATGGACGAAATAGCGGAAAAAGGGCAAGCCGCGCATTGGAAATACAAAGAAAAATCGACTAACAAAGAAAACGGTGATAATTGGTTAGTTAAACTTCGTGAAATTCTCGAAAAAAACGAGGAAAGCAAAAACGAAGAGCAAATAAAAGCAAAAGCGGAATTGTATAGTGACGAAATATTCCTTTTTACCCCTAAGGGCGATTTGAAAAAGTGTAGATTCGGTGCAACAGTTTTAGATTTTGCTTTCGAGATTCACTCAAATATCGGTTTGCAATGTACAGGTGCGGTTGTGAACGGCAAGATTGTTCCGTTAAAATACGTTTTGAAAAACGGCGATATGGTTCGCATTTTAACTTCGAAGAGTCAGAAAGCAAATTATCAATGGCTTGATTTTGTAACGACTTCGAAAGCAAAAACACGAATTAAACAAGCACTGAAGGCTCAGGAATTTAAAGAAGCCGAGATTGGAAAAGAAATTATTCGCACAAAATTTAACAGTCTCGGAATAGAGTTTTCAGAAGAGAATATTCACATTTTAACAAGATTTTTTGAGTGCGAGAGTCCGTTAGTTTTGTATCAACAATTTGGAATCGGGAAATTAGATTTGTTAAAAGTGAAGAAAGCGTTTTCTGTTGTCGAAAAAGAAGAGATAAAACCAACTGAGATTTTTGAGGAACAAATTTTTGATTCCTCGGCCCTGAGCAAAGGCGAATGTTTAATTATTGACAACAATTTACAAACAATAGAATTTGAGTTGTCGAAATGTTGCAGTCCCATTCCTGGTGACCCAATCTTTGGTTTCGTAACTATCAGCAAAGGCACAAAAATTCACAAAACTTCTTGCCCAAACGCAAGAGATATGATTAGCAAATATCCTTATCGCGTAGTGAAGGCTCGTTGGAAAAAAGTTGATGAAAAAACCAGTTTCACGGCACATTTAATCATTTCGGGGAAAGACACCATTGGTTTAGTAAACGAAATTTCAAAAGCGATTTCTCATGATTTGAAACTCAATATGCAGTCAATAAATTTAAAATCGAAAAGCGGCGGAATGTTCGACGGCAATTTGAGCGTTTTTGTGAACGATATTTCGCAGTTAAATTCAGTGATAAATCGGCTGAAAAGCATCAAAGGAATAACCACCGTCTCGCGGACTAACCATTAAAATTCATTTTTTTCAAATTTTTCGAAAGTTAAAAACTTACAATTATGGAAAAATTTTTTGTTATCATATTGAGTTTCTTGTGTTTTTCATCTTCAGCACAAGAATATATGTGGATTATTAAACCTCAATTTCAATGGGCGGGAGATTTTTCCGATAGTCTTGCTCCTGTTCAAATGGGTGAAAAATTTGGGTATATCAATAAAAGAGGAAAATTTGTTATTGATGCCCAATATGAAGATGCTCGTTCTTTTGTGAAGGGCAAAGCAGCAGTAAAGTTGAACGGAAAGTACGGTTATATTGATGTTGCGGGAAAGGTTATTTCTCCGTTTGAGATTTTAACTATTGATACAATTCCCGCACAGACAGAAACAGATTCGATTAAATTTGAGTTTTTTGAGAATCTGGCAGGTGCATTTATCAACGGTGCCTACGGTTTTGTAAATCGAAGTGGCGAGGTTGTGATTCAGCCGCGTTACTCCGATGTGGGAAATTTTTCGGAAGGTTTAGCGTGGGTTTGTGGTTGGGGACTTTTGCGAAAATATGGTTTTATTGATATATCGGGCAAAATTGTTATCTCGCCGCAATTTTCAGAAACAGGAAATTTCAAGGAAAATATGTGTGCGGTGAAATACAAAGGAAAATGGGGTTATATAAAAAATCCTACTTTAAAAAAATAGAGTTCTCGCAAAAAAACTGCCAAATTTTACAAAAAATTTAGCAGTTTTAATTTTCTGTTTTGTTAAGTTGTACCAACGTTAAAACATTTTCAAATTTTTTTTGATTTTTTGAAAAAAAATTTATGGAATTATAAAATTATTGAGTCATAATAAAAAAAATAAATTAATTTTGCAAAAATTTTTCACAAAAAATCATTTCGTATGAAAATAAAATTTGTTGTTCTCATTTTTTCGTTGTTTTTGGTAAACGAAATTTTCGCACAGAATTATCGAGTAGTTAAAATTCGAGGTAAAATTACTCTTAAAAATGGTACTGCTCTGAATATTGGAAGTACATTTTCTGCTGCTGACGAGGTCATTTATTCGCAAGGAGCAAAAATGAAACTTTCTTGCAGCGACGGCGGAATTTTTATTTCCCCAAAAGAATCAGTTAACACTTCAATTTATTACATAATCAAAAAACAATTACAAAGTTGTAAAAGTTATTTTGAAGTGCGTGGTAAAATTGGAAGCAACGGTACAGAATCACCCTTAGACGCAGACAACCTTGGAACTTTGAGAGTTTATGTTGTTGGAAAAACCTACGCAGTGAACGTAAATAAACAATTAGGAGGAAAATGTTATTTTATGTTTTCTGATGGCACAAAATTACCTATTGCAAATGGCGGAAAAGGTTTTTCGATTAATCGTACTCATCGAAGTGGCGATTTATATTTGTTCGAAAACGGAAAATCGAGAAAAGTTGGTTATCTCGACATAAAATTGGACGATGAAACGGTAAAAGCAGAAATTAAACAAATTGTTACTTTTGGGCAAAAAGAAAAACGTCCCTTCGAGGCAATTTGGAAAGATGTTTTTACATATCTGTACGATGAATCTAACGGTTACATTCCTGACGAAAAGAATTTGCAGGAATGGATAAGAGCAAATGGTTTTAATAAGTAATAAATCTTTTGTAAAAACTTTTTCTCAATATTTTGAGAGAAAGTTTTTACTTTAAAAAATCAAATGTTATGAGGTGTCTGAAAACAGGTTGCAAACGAGCAATAAAAAGTGCGTTGTTATCTGTTGTCTCTATTATTCTTACACTTTTTTTGACGACAACAAATTTAATTCAAGATGGCGAATTGTGGTATCAAAAAGTGGTTGTCTATCTCGCAAATTTTCCCCTAACGAGTGATGTTGTAAATTATCTTCTTTCTCCAAGTAAAGAGATAAAAAAAGATAAATTTATGTTTATTGATGTTGATTATTCAGTAACATTGATGGACAAAACCGAAATAGATACAGCTTTTGGAGACAAAACAGTTATCGGTAAGCAAATTTTTACTGACCGCAAACAACTCAAACGTATTTTAGATACGTTAAATAAGTATGGAAATTACAAATACATTCTTTGCGATGTATTTTTTGCCGATTCCACCGAAAAAGCAGTTGATGATTCGCTTGGTGCTGCACTGCGAAGGACAAAAAGAATTGTTATTCCATATCATTCTGACAAAGAAAACATTTTTCCTGACGTGAACAAAGGATTAAACGAGTATGAACAAATTGGTGATGGGTTTACGAAGTTTAAATTTGTTGGTGAGAAAAATAAAAAAACGATTCCGTTGGTGATGTACGAAAATATACATCAAAAAAAACTTAATACAAACGGCATTTTTTATCAACTTGACGATGACATTCGTTTTTTAAACAATTACATTTTAAATTTTTACGTTTATTCTGCAGAAGATTCAGTGAATGATTATTTTTACGCTGAACAATTTTTCGATACGCTTTATATTCAGAATAATGAGTACAAAAAACGTTTACAAGACAGAATTGTTGTTATTGGAGGACTAAAAGACCGAGATATGCACAAAGCCTCAGGAATAAATATGTCGGGTGCGTTAATTCTTTTGAATGCTTATCTCAATTTGCGTTATTCTGATAATTTTTTATCAGGTTTGTTTTTGTTAATTTTGTTTGCCTGCTATTTTTTAATTTGTTATCACTTCGTTATTCCTTGTTCCGTAACTTTGACAAATCAAAGCAAGGATAAGACAAAAGTGACAGGAACATCTTTGAAAGCAAAATTTCTTGATTTTGTTGTTGATTTTTTCTACGAATCTATTGGAATGTACATTTTATTGTTGTTCTTTATTTCTATCTTTTCCTTTTTAGTTTCGAAAATCCAAATAAATTTTGTACTACTTGGTTTTTGGTTTTATGGATGGGATAAACTTTGTATGTATTTTTGTAAAAATAAAAATGAGAGCAAAGAGGGAAAAAAAATAAAATTAATTTTTACAATTTTGATTACATTTCTCAAAAAAATTTTTAATTTTGCCCAAAAAGTTTTTTGGAAAAATAAAATAATTTTCTTATGAGAGAAACTCCAATTCCTTTTGAAGTCGTTAGACAAAAAATTAAAAATAGCGGCATTCCTGTCATCGGCAAAGGAGCAATTCGCGAAATTGTCCGCGTGGTAAATCAAATCGAGACCGAGACAGGACAAAAATTTATTCGTATGGAAATGGGCGTTCCTGGACTCAATCCTCCGCAAATCGGCACAGATGCCGAAATAGAAGCATTAAAAAGAGGGGTTGCCTCGAAATACCCAATGATAGAAGGTGTTGATGTGTTGAAAAAAGAATTCGCAAGATTCGTTAAACTTTTTTTGAACATCAATATTGATGAAGAGTGTTGTATTCCCACCGTTGGCTCGATGCAAGGGGCAATGATTTGCTTTCTCACCGCAAATCGAACTGACAAAGAAAAAGAAGGAACTTTGTTCATCGACCCTGGTTTTCCTGTTCAAAAACAACAAGTAAGAGTGCTGGGACATTCATATCGCACTTTTGATGTCTATGATTTTCGCGGCGAAAAACTCCGAGACAAACTTGACGAAATGCTCGCAGATGGAAAAGTCTCAACAATTCTATATTCTAACCCCAATAATCCTTCGTGGATTTGTTTTTCAGAAAAAGAATTGCAAATTATCGGCGAAATGGCAAATAAATACGACGTAATTGTCCTTGAAGACCTGGCATACTTCGGTATGGATTTTCGTAAAGATTATTCACAACCAGGAAAACCACCTTATCAGCCAACAGTGGCAAATTACACCGATAATTATGTGCTTTTAGTTTCGAGTTCGAAATCGTTTAGTTATGCAGGACAAAGAATCGGAATGCTCGGAATTTCTAATCAAATGTTTAATCGCACTTATCCCGATTTAAAACGATTTTACTCCTCCGACAAATTCGGCTATTGCATCATTTACGGCGCACTTTACGCACTCTCGTCAGGCGTTTCGCATTCCGCACAATACGGACTTGCCGCAATGTTCAAAGCCGCTAATGACGGAAAATTTAACTTCGTAGAAGACGTACGAGAATATGAAAGACGAGCAAAAGAAATGAAAAAAATCTTCACAGACAACGGATTCAAAATTGTCTACGACAAAGACGAAAACGTGCCAGTTGGAGACGGCTTTTATTTCACCTTCTCGTATCCAAATATTTCGGGAGTAGATTTAGTTGAAGAACTTTTGTACTACGGAGTAAGTGCTATTGCGTTGATAACGACAGGAAGCGAACGAACCGAAGGTTTGCGGGCTTGTGTCTCGCAAACGCACCCAAATACTTTTCCTATTCTTGCAGAAAGATTGAGAAAGTTTAACGAAGACCACAAAAACGACAATAATTTAGTTAAAAATTTGTAAAAATTTTTTGCGAAACATTTAGCAATGCCATCACTCAACAATGATGGCATTGCTTTTTCGAAAAAATTAAACTTTTTCCTGCAATTTTTTTTCTTTTGAGAAAATTTTTTTATCTTTGTAAAAAAGTTATTCTCAAAATTTCTCTTTTTTATGAATCGCAAAAAACTATTTCTTTTTGGCGGCATCAGTATTGTTGTCGTTGCTGCAACACTTCTGAGCGTACAAATGTTCTCAAAAGCCGCAGTTAACTGCCAAGACGCAGAATTTTCTAAATACATCTCGGCTTACTCTGGCGGTTATCTCTCTAAAACTGCCTCTTTCAAAGTACGAATGTTGAGTGATTTCGCTCAAAAAATTCAGAATCGAGACGAAATTGTGAAAAAATTGTTTGACATTACCCCAAATATCAAAGGAAGTGCTTATTGGGTGGACAACACGACCGTCGAATTTAAACCCGAAGAACCTTTGAAACCGAACACCGAATATCGTATTGCGTTTAATCTCGGCAAACTCGGTGAAATTGATTCTAAACACAAAAATTTTGTCTTCGAGTGTAAAACTATCGCACAAAATCTCGAAGTCGAAGTTCTCGGTCAACAAACCACTTCGAAAACGTCTCTCGATTATCAGCAAATTCTCGGCGTAATTCGCACCGCAGACACCGAATCGCCCAAAAATATTCAGAAAGTGTTAAAAGCCTCTCTCGAAGGAAAAATTTTAAACGTTAAATGGAAAGAAAATTCTAACGGCAACGAACATTTTTTCGTCATTGACAGTATCTCTCGAAAAGCAACCTCGCAAAATGTTTCCCTCGAATGGAACGGAAATTCTATTGAAACAGAAAAAAAAGGCTCGCAAAAGGTTGAAATTCCGTCACTTACAGATTTTAAATGTCTCGGAATAAGAGTTTTGCAACAACCCGAACAATTTGTCGAAATTCAGTTTTCAGACCCATTGAAAGAAACGCAAGACATTCAAGGACTCATAACTATCTCAAATAATTCTTCTCTGCGATATTTAATTGACGGAAATATTTTGAAAATTTATCTCCCGCAACGAATCACAGGAACGAAAAAAATTGCCATTTTGCAAGGAATTCAGAATATTCAAGGGACAAAATTGTCGCAAAAGTCTGATTTTACCATCAATTTCGAAGACATTAAACCCGCAGTGCGTTGGACTAACAACGGCGTTATTCTGCCGACCTCCGCAAAAGGTTTAATTTATCCTTTCGAAGCAGTCAATTTGAAAGCAGTGAACGTGAAAATTGTCAAAATTTTCGAAAATAACATTTTACAATTCCTTCAGTACAACGATTTAGGTGGAAGCGGCGAGTTAGTTCGTGTGGGAAAAGTGATTTTGAAAAAAACCATTCCGTTAAATAAAATGGGAATTACTGATTTTTCAAAATGGAATCGATTTTATCTCGACTTAAATCAATTAATTTCTACCGAACCTGGAGCAATTTATCGCGTTGTTTTGTCTTTCAAAAAAGATTTCTCAACTTATCCCTGTTCTGATTCAGATAATTCGCAGGAAAATTTGGAAAAAATTGAGGTTCAAGAGGAAATCCCGCAACAATCTGAACCAACTTATTGGGATTCTTACGACTCCGAACCTTATAACTATGACGAATATAATTGGAATGAACGAGAAAATCCTTGTCACTCGACTTATTTTCGCGAAAAAATTATTTCGCAAAACATCATTGCGTCAGATTTGGGTATTATCGCAAAGTTAGGAACAGATAATTCGTTGAAAATTTTTGTTACAGACCTAAAAACGACAAAGCCGCAAAAAGGAATAATGGTCGAAGTCTTTGATTATCAACAACAAAAAATTATTGAAAAAGAAACGGACAGCGACGGTGCCGTAGATTTCCCCGAAATAAAAAACGCCTATTTTGTTGTTGCGAAGCAAAATTCTCAACGCGGTTATCTCAAAGTGAATGATGGAAGTGCCTTGCAAATGAGTATGTTTAACATTGCGGGGGCGTCTGTGAAAAAAGGTTTAAAAGGTTTTATTTACGGAGAACGCGGCGTTTGGCGTCCCGGCGATTCGATATTTCTCGCTTTCATTTTGAAAGAAGATGCACATTTGGAAAAGTTACCGCTTGGGCATCCGATAATTTTAGAATTTCGAAATCCGCAAAATCAACTCGTTAAACGCGTTATTGAAAATAAAAATAACTCGAATTTTTATGTTTTTCCGTTAAAAACTGCCGAAAACGCACCGACAGGAAATTGGGAAGTAAAAATATCGGTTGGCGGAGCAACTTTTTACAAAAATTTGAAAATCGAAACCGTTAAACCGAATCGTTTAAAAATAAATTTCAATTTTGCAGAGAAATTTTTGCGAAAAGATAAAAATATTTCTGCCACAATGAACGTAAAATGGCTACACGGGGCAATTGCAAAGGGTTTACAAACCGACATTGATGTTGTTTTGACTCCTTCGAAAACCGAATTTGAGAATTTTAGCGAATATAATTTCGACGACCCTGCAAAACATTATTACTCCGAGCCACGAAATATTTTTTCAGGAAAAACAAATGACGATGGAAATTTAGATATGAGTTTCGAAATTCCTGTCAAAGATGAGGCACCTGGAAAAATGAACGCTTCTTTTATCACAAAAGTCTTCGAAAAAGGCGGAGATTTTAGCATCGACCAACTGACGATTCCTTATTATCCGTACTCGTCTTTTACAGGAATCAAAGTTCCAAAAGGTGATTTTCGCGGAATGTTGACAACAGACACAAATCAAACCGTTCAATTAGTCGTTCTTGACGCAGAAGGAAAAATTGTGAACGAAAATGACGAAATCGAGATGACTTTTTACAAACTTGACTGGCGATGGTGGTGGGACAGAAACGGTGACGATTTGTCTTACATTGCTCATTCTTACATTCAGCCGCTGAAAAAAGAGAAAATCTCTACACAAAACGGCAAGGCAAATTGGAATATTCGAGTTAATTATCCCGATTGGGGCAGATACTTAGTGCGAGCAAAAAATCTCGCAACAGGGCATTCTACCGCAAAAGTTATTTACATTGATTGGCCAGGTTGGGCAGGAAGACAGGAAAAAGACCATTCGCAAGGAGCAACAATGCTTACTTTCTCCACAGATAAAGAGAAATATGCCGTTGATGACAAAGTGAAAATTACTTTTCCCTCTTCAAAAGACGGAAGAGCGTTGATAAATATCGAAAACGGCACTAAAACGTTAAAATCTTTTTGGGTCGAAACAAAAAACGGACAAACAGAATTTGAGTTTAAAGCAACCGCAGATATGTCGCCGAATGTTTACGCAACAATTACTCTTTTACAACCACATTCGCAAACTGCCAACGATTTGCCGATTCGTTTGTACGGAACTTTGCCGATATTTGTCGAAGATGCAAAAAGTCATCTCGAACCAATTATCGAAATGCCGTCAGAATTAGAATCAGAACAAAATTATTCAGTAAAAGTTTCGGAAAAAAATAATGCCGAGATGTATTACACCATTGCCGTTGTTGATGAAGGACTTTTAGACCTCACACGTTTCAAAACGCCGCAACCTTGGAACGAGTTTTTTGCCAAAGAAGGTCTCGGAGTAAAAAGTTTCGATTTATTTGATATGGTTATCGGAGCCTTCGGCGGAGAATTAGAACGTTTATTGAACATCGGCGGCGACGAAGGTTTGGGAAGCAAAGCAGCGAAAAAAGCTACTCGATTCAAGCCTGTTGTAAAATTCTTGGGACCATTTTATCTCAAAGGAGGAAGTGCAAAACACGAATTAAAAATGGACAAATACATCGGTTCGGTGAAAGTAATGTTAGTCGCACAAAACCCAAAAGGTGCTTACGGCTGTGCAGAAAAAGCTGTTCCTGTGAGAAAACCTTTGATGTTGTTGGCAACTTTGCCGCGCGTTTTAGGAAATTTAGAAACGTTAAAATTACCCGTCAGCGTTTTTGCGATGGACAAAAACATTTCTTCCGCAACCGTTGAGGTAAAAACCAACGAATTTTTACAAATTACAGGTGAGAAACAAAAAACTATCGCCATCAAAGACGAAGGTGAACATTATCTCGAATTTGATATTCAGGCAAATTTATACACAGGAATCGGTAAAGTGTCAGTTTTTGCGACAGCAGGAAGTCAAAAAGCTTCTTACGACATCGAAATTGATGTTCGAAATCCAAATCCTGCGGTAACAAAAGTTTTGTCAAAAACTTTGTCTGCCAACGAAACTTGGGAAGAGAATGTTAAACCGTTTGGAATCCTGAGCAGCAATTCTTGCGTTTTGGAAGTTTCGAGTATTCCGCCGTTAAATTTGGAAAAACGGTTAAATGATTTAATTATGTACCCTCACGGTTGTATTGAACAAACTACGTCTGCGGCTTTTGCTCAATTATTTTTGGAAAATGTTATTGAATTGAATTCTGACCAAAAAAGTCGAATTTCTGATAACATAAAAATTGCGATTTCGAAAATTTCAACGTTTCAACTTGCCAACGGCGGTTTGAGTTATTGGCCGGGGATGGCTGACGTTTGCGAGTGGGGAACTACGTATGCGGGGCATTTTGTCATCGAAGCAGAGAAAAAAGGGTTTGCGATTCCAAATAATTTTTTGAAAAGATGGAAAAATTATCAAATTCGAAAAGCAAATAATTGGACAGACGATGGACCAATCTCGCAATATGAACAATCTTATCGACTTTACACGCTTGCCCTGATGGGCGAGGCAGAGATAAGTGCGATGAATCGTTTGAAAGAAAATCCGAAACTGCGTCTCGAAGCAAAATGGAGACTCGCTGCGGCATATTTTCTCGCAGGAAAAGAAGAAGTCGCAAGAAATTTAACGAAAAATTTGAGTAAAAATGTTGCTCCGTACAACGAATTGAGTTACACTTTTGGTTCGGACACGAGAGATTTGGCAATGATTCTTGAAACATTGAGTCTCTTGGGCAATCAGAAAGAATGTTTTGATATTATTTCGCAAATTTCAGAACGTCTCGGCAGTGAAGATTGGTTAAGTACACAGACAACTGCGTATTCTTTGATAGCAATTTGTCAGTTTATTGGGAAAAATAAACCGAATAATTCACTGAAATACACTTATCAAATTGATAACGGTGCTTCGCAAAATTATGTTTCGCAAATTTCTATTTCACAAATACCTTTGAAGTACAAAGATTTGTCGAATATTTCGATTTCTGTGAAAAATACAAGCGGCGGAATGTTGTTTGCGCGCGTCTTGAATCGAGGAATTCCTGAAGTCGGCGAAGGTGTGGATGCTGAAAACAAGTTAAAAATGTCTATTGCGTATAAAACAACTGACGGAAAAGCACTTGACATTGAGAAAATTGAACAAGGAACAGATTTTCTTGCCGAAGTGACGGTAACCAACATCGGAACGAGACATTATCAGGAACTTGCTTTAACGCAAATCTTCCCTTCAGGATGGGAAATTATCAACACTCGTTTAATTGAACAAGGAAATTTCGCCCAAGTTTCGATACCGAAATATCAAGATTTTCGCGATGACAGAGTTTACTCGTATTTTGATTTGCTGCAAAATCAGTCTCAAACTTACCGAATTATTTTGAATGCGGCTTATGTTGGAAAGTTTTTCTTGCCCGTAACTTCGGTTGAGGCAATGTATGACGGCGGCATAAATGCGAGCAAAAAAGGTCGTTGGGTTGAAGTGGTAAAAAATAGCGATTTGTAAAATTTCGTTTTTCTAAAATGTTGACCGTTGCCATTTTTCTCAAAAAATGACAACGGTTAATGTTAAATAAATTAAATTTTTGTTAAAATTTCTTTACCAATTTCGCAATCTAAACAGCGTTTTTGAGTGCAATATTCGTTTTTTAATTCTAAAAATGCTTGCGATTCGAAAGCGTTTCGCAAAATTATCCCTACTTTTTCCCAATCTTTCGTTATAAAATTGTCCTCTGCCTCGATTTTTTCTAAAATTTGATACGATTTTTCGACAAAATATTCGTCATCTTTAACTTTCCCATAAGTGTACAAAATTGGAGATAAAGTGTTGATAATCGAAGAATTATAAGCATCTTTTCCGAGATTTTTATTTTTACTTTTCGATATTTTCCCAAATTGATAATGAGTTTTCCAATATTCAGAGATTTCTGTTGAAAATAAATTAAATAAATCATTTATCTCTTTGATATTCAAAAAGTTAGAAAATAAAAAATGAGAATAATGTAACAAACTCGCAAACTGAGCAATTCTAATTGTTGGAAAATTCGCGGGACGAAGCCGCAAAAATTTCCACTCAAAAAATTCTACAGGTTTTAAATTGTATTTGTGCTGCAAAAATTTATATTCCTGCTGCAAATGCGAGAAATAGTCGTCATTATCAATGAGTTGCGATAACATTCCTGCTTGCCCAAACAAAAGTGCCTCAATTTGAAATAAATTATTTTTGTGTTTTAAAATTACGTTCAGCGGCAAGGAATTTGCCAAACGCACAAATGTTTCAGAATTTGTTTTGAAACCAAAATTTCGCGCAAGTAGTTGATAACAAGCATCTTCCCAATGAAAATAATTTTTTTCTAAAATCTCAAGAATATTTTTTGACTTTTTCATCAGTCTCTCGGTCAATAATTTTTTTGAAAATTGCAAAAGAAAAAATTTATTTATTTTCGAAATTTCACTTTGACAGGGAATAATTTTTTCATTTTTTAACAAATTTTCATAATTTTTATATAAATTTTCGTTAAATTGTAAAATCAATGTAGGAATAATTTGATTTTTCGAATTCCTAACGACAACATCGTGATTATAAACCACATGCAAAATTACATTATCATAACTTGGGTTAATCTCGTGCTTGTGAGTGTACCAATTTGACGAATTTTGATGAATTTCAACATTTCCGCACCACTCAACCTCGTTAATTTTTATTTTTGCATTGAGAAAATCTGCTCCTGCATTGAAATTTTGTTCACCAAGTTCAAGAATCTCAATTTTTTCATTAGAAGTTGTTTGTAAATTGTTGATATTAAACAACTTATGTTTCCAAATAAATTGTAAAAACTTTTCATTCATACATTTTGAAAATAAAATTTAACTTTTCTAATTCTTTCCAAAAATTGGGGAATGATTTTTCAACATTTTGCGGATTTTCAATTTGTATCTCATTGATTTTCAAACACATAGGTGCAAAAGACAAAGACATTCGATGGTCGTCATAAGTAGAAATTATCGAAGTAAATTTTCTTTCTGTAAAATTTCCATCGTAAATTAATTTTTTATCTTTGTAAAAAATGCGAAAACAAATTTTTTCCAATTCATTTTTCAACGCATTGATTCGGTCTGTTTCTTTGAAACGCAAATGTTCTATCTCATTGAAAATAAACGGAATACGAAGTCCGCACAAAGTTACTGCAAAAGTTTGCACCAAATCTGGATTCGCAACAAAATTATATTCAAAAGTTTTTGGCAGCGAAGTTTTTTCATTCGAAATTCTAATTCCATTATTTTCAGAAACACTTTTCACACCTAAATTTTCAAAAATTTTGTGAATTATCGCATCTCCTTGACAAGAATTTAGCGAAAGATTTTTCAAAAAAAGATTAGATTTTTCAGAAAAAGCGGCTATTTCGAAAAAATACGAAGCCGCAGTCCAATCTGATTCTACTTCAATGTTAGTCGAAAGGTATTTTTGCTGCGAAATATGAAAAAAATTCTCGTTTTGCTGAATTTTTATTCCGCATTTTTTCATCAAATCGAGAGTCATTTTGATGTAAGAATCCGAAACAACTTTGTTTTTCAACGAAATTGACAAACCATTTTCAAAAGTCGGGGCAATTAACAAAAGTGCAGAGATAAATTGACTGCTAACATTCGCATTTATCTCGATATTTCCACCTTTTAACTTTTTCCCCGCAATTCGCAGCGGCGGCAAACCTTCGTTTTCGAGAAATTCAACATCAGCATTGAGCGTTTTAAGTGCGGTAACTAATTCATTTATAGGACGTTGCAACATTCTGTCGTTGCCCGTGAGAATAATTTCTTGTTCAGAAATCGCAAAATAAGCGGTAAGAAAACGAAAAGCCGTCCCAGCATTTTCAATGTTGATGATTTTTTGATGATTTTGCAGCGAATGTTGTAAAATTTTCGTATCTTGTGCATCCGAGAGATGTTTAATATTGATTTTTTCGCCTTGTTTTTTTGCAATTTTTTGAATAATCAAAAGTCGATTCGAGATACTTTTAGAACGAGGCAACTCAATTTCACCTTCGAGAAAAGTATTTTGTGGTTTTTGTATAGTTAAAAATTCCATTTTAGAAAAAATTATTAATTTATGTAATGTTTAATTTGTTAAAATTAAACATTACTCAAAAATTTAACTCAATTTTTCGATTTCAGAAATAGAAATTCCTGTCAATATTGAAATTTCGTCTTTTGATTTGCCCGAAAGCAGCAGAGTGCGAACCAAATTTTCAATAACGGAACGTTGATTTTGCAATTCTTTGTCCTTGAGTTGCAATTCTTGAGCCTGTTTTTGCGATATTTCGCGTTCCTCCTGCAATTCTCTCTCAATTCTCTCCCATTCTGTCGTATATTCCTTCTCTAACTGTAACTTTCTCCCAAATTCATCGCTTTCCGCAGGAATATTCAAGTGAAAAACGAAATCTTTGTTCAAAGAATTCGACTCAACATTCAAAATGTAATCCTTTCCCTCAACTTGATGAGTCTGGTCGAAAAAAGTCAACAATTTCATTAAACGCGAATTCGGACGCACAGGAATACGCAAAACTTGAATAATGTAAGTCTGATGAGTTAAAAGTTTCACAAATTCGTTTTTAACGTCAATTTTCTTTTTCGAAACGGCGTTAAACACTTGATTATCAACGAAAATCGCAGGCTCTTGATATTCTGACATCAGATAACCAAGAAAATAAATCGAAATTATCGGCAAAGAACGGAATTTCTCAACACCTTTCTCGTCAACATATTTTTCGCCTCGCAAATAATTTGCTCCGAGATATTGTCGAAAACGCTCGATTGGGTCGGGATAACGAGATTTCTGAACTTCAATTAAAATTTTCTGTTCTTTTCCGTCTTCTGTTTTCACAACTGCTTTAAAATCAAGCCGATAAATCGACAAATATTCCGAAATTGTTGTTTCAGTTTTACGTTTTCGCTTCGATTCTTTTTTAGGTTTCACTTTTGTGCGTTTCAACTCTATTGCTGTTTCTTGCGGAAAAACTTCGAGAGACAGAATTTCTTTGTCAATAATGGCGGAAATTAATTTCTTTGCTAATTTCTTGTTGTCCATCAAATATTTAAAAGCGGTATCATAAAGTGGGTTGACAATTCGCATAAAAGTTAAAATTTTTTGCAAAAATATATAAATTTTTTTGAAAATAAATAATTTTTTGAAAATAATTTGATTTCTCTCAATGTTTTATTAACTTTGCATTTGATTTTTTATAAAAACTTTGTGAAATGAAAAAAATAGAGGAATATTTTTTTCGAATATTAATGGCTTTTGCCACTTTTATCATTGTTTTAGGTCTGTTTGCGATATTTTTTAGTATTCTTCGAAGAGGAATTCCTGCTCTTTCGTGGGAAATTTTGTCTCAAACCCCAAAAGGCGGATTTTATTTTGGAAAAGAAGGCGGAATATTGAACGCAATAATCGGTTCTTTGTACTTAGCAGTCGGAGCAACATTGGTTTCGCTTGTCATCAGTTTGCCTGTCGCTTTGTATATGAACGTTTTTTTGTTCAAAAGAAAAAAATTAGTCAACACAATTCGATTTTTTCTCGATTTACTTTGGGGCGTTCCGTCAATAGTTTATGGAGCATTCGGTTTTTCGCTGATGGTTTACTTCGGAATAAAAACTTCACTTTTGGCAGGAATCATTGTCGTGACTCTTTTTATAATGCCGATAATGGTTCGAGCAATGGACGAGGCATTAAAATCTGTTCCGTCTGGACTTTTGGAAGCTTCACTTGCTTTGGGAGCAACCGAATCGGAGACGGCTTTCAGAATATTTCTCAAACAAAGTTCATCAGGAATTGTTACCGCCATTCTTTTGTCTTTTGGAAGAGCCATCGGCGATGCCGCTTCGGTGCTTTTTACCACAGGATTTACCGACCATATCCCCAATTCGATATTTCAGCCTGCCGCCACATTACCTCTTTCGATATTTTTTCAATTAAGTTCACCGATTCAAGAGGTAAAAAACCGCGCTTACGCAGCAGCAGTTGTTTTAACGATAATGATTTTAATTATCAGTTTACTTTCTCGATATTTATCAAGAAAATTTTACAAAAATCGTATCAAATAAATTTATTCGTTGAGAAATTGATAAGAAATTTTTAACAAAAAAGTTTCTGTTGGTTGCCCCATTCCCAATTTGCCCATCAGACGAATGTTAGTCGATTCTTCAGGGTCGGTATATTTCATTGCTCCGAGATTATTTGCTGCCACAGTAAATGTCCAAGTTTTTGTTGGCGTGAAAGCAACGGAAAAGTTAAAATGTTGATAAGAATCGATTTTGACAATTCGATTTTCCATAAAGAATCGATTATTAGATTCTGTTTCGCTGCCAAAATTTGTACTCGCAAAAATTTGAAGTTTATAAAAAAGTTTTAACTCAAAACCTGCATTGTAGCGAAATGTTGGAATATTTTTTAATTCGTTGTCGCCTTCTTCTTTTTGCATATATCGAATGTGAGAATTGAAAAGTGCATTTTCTTTCCATTCGAAAGTGGTCTGAAATGTCGAAGCGTTTATAAAAAAATTCAATTTTTTATAAATAATTTGCATTGTAAACTCCATTTCGCCGCCGAAGCTAGTTGTATTTCCCATGTTTTCATAAACGCCGACTCCGCCTGTTCCGTTTGCATCATAAATACTAATGATATTATTTGCAAAATTGTAAAAAGCATTCATTCGCAAAATATATTTTCGCTGACTAAACTCGATTCCAAATTCTGCTGATCGCACTGTTCCGGCATCTAAACTTTCATTTCCTCTTACTCCCGCAATATATTCGTTGAGATTGGTTTTATCATACAATTCTTTGAACGTTGGAGCGCGAAACGCTTGTCCGTAGAGAAGTTTAATGTAAATATTTTCGAAAGGTTGCCACCAATGCGTTTTGATATTCGAAATTCTGTACACAATTCCTAAACGCGGATTCAAAGATTGCCCGAAATCGCTATAATCATCATAACGAAAACCCATTGTTACTCCGACTTTTTTAAAATTAAAAACGCCTTGCAGATAATATGCCATAACAGTACGATTTTTTCCGCGTTGATTATACTCAATATTGTTATAATTTCCCATTTCCCCGATATATTTCGGACCAACTAAATCATAATTTTTTAAAACTTCATATTTGGGCAGCGACAAATTCTCGAAAACGTATCCTGTTGTAATGTCAAGAATATCATTGGGGAAATAATCGATTTGAATTTCACCACCGAGATTTATTCCTGTATAAGTTTCTTGCGTCAAAGCACCGTCAATAAATTTTTCACCGTTGACAACATAATTATCTGGATATTCCTGCAACAGATAATCGTGTTGAATAATCGAGGAATAAATTTTCGGGATAATCGAAAACTTCGGGGTAATTTTCATATTATAAGACAAATCAGAGAAAGATTGCAAATTTTTAAAATCGCAGTCTGTGGTAACTTTATACAAAGGACCAACCCAACTTCCTTGATTTCTGTAGAGATTAAAAGTCGAAAAACGAAGTTTTTTATACGAAATATTTGTCTGCAAATATGCATCTTTCAACCAATAATTGGTTTTTTTGTCATTTTTGTCAACTGCGGCAGGGTCGTCTGAACGTGGAAAAACATTTGCTCCATTGGTTTGCGAATAACCTGTTGAAATGTTAAAATTTATTTTTCCTTTGTAAAAATAATTTGCGTTTCCTGAAAAAGTAGTGTTAGTCCCGCCGCTAATTGCGGCACTTTTTTCGTTTTTTTTCGTGATAATATTGATGACACCCGCCAATGCGTTGCTGCCGAATAATGCAGAGCCTGGACCTCGAATGACTTCGATTTTTTCGATAAAATCCATTGGAAAATCGAATATTGGTCTTCCGTCATAAAAATCGTTTATTGAGTGACCGTCAATTAAAACTAAAACATTGCCGTCATAGCGCATTCCGCGAATCGAAATTCGGTAATTTCCGTTCACTCCCATCGAAGTTTCAATGCCAGGAACGTGTTTTAACACATCAATTAACGTTGTTACGCCCATTTTTTTTCAATTCATTTTTCGACAATGAACTAATTATCGAAGGGGCTTCGCTTAAGTTTTGCGATTTTTTGGTGGCAGTAATCACTTCCACTTTCGCCAATTCCTCAAGTGTGAGTTCAAAAATATCAATAATTGTGTCTCTTCGAGGTTCATCTTGCGAAAAAGCATTTATAAACTTGAGAAAAATCACAAAAAACAAAACAAATTTTTTCATAATTGCAATTTTTTTATAAAAAAAGAGAAAATTCCCGCAAAAAAAGAAAATTTCTGCGGGAAAAATTTTTTATGGAAGTTTAAATTTAATTCGTCCTTCGACTGTTGGAGTAACAGGAGTGTGTTTTTTCAAATAAGCCTGCAATGCTTCACGATTCATCGGACATTTTTTGTCAGGACAACTATATAACATCTGTTTTTTGTCCGCAGGAACACTCAAAAACGCAACAAAACCATCTTCTCCTTCAGAAATCCAAGTAGGAACAACTATTTTGTATTTTGATGTTGGTTGCACTTCGACACCGTTAACTTTAATGGAAACAACCCTATTGCCGGGCGTCTTTATGACAGGTGGTTTCGCAACATTATCAATGATTTCAGCGGTTTTCGTTAAATCATATTCCACTTGTATTTCTTTGGAAACTTGCAAAAACCATCCACTTCCAGAGCCTGACGTGATGGGCAAACCGTTCACGGAATGCTCGAAAATTAACTTCAAATCAGCGCCTGTTACTTCGACTATTGACAAAACGCCGTCGCTCCAAGGGAATATTTCGTTAATAATCGCGGTATCCACTTTCATTCCTGCAGGATAAATCCCATCGGAATGTTTGGCTTCGGTAAAACGTATACTTCCTGAATTTACAGCGACAAAATCCACTGTGTCCTTTTGATTCGGCAAATTCTTTGTACGCATCGGAAATCATATTACCGAGTGGCGTTTCTGTGCTTCGCAAAATTGGTTTATTCGCATTCAAAGGAACGGTAACTATTCCAAAAACATTTGGGTCAGATGACGAAGTTGAGTCATCGCTTTTGCTGCACGAAACAAAAAAAGCAGCAAAAAATAAAACTGTTGTGAGTGAGAGTAAGAATCGCATAAAATCTTGATTTTAAAAGAGTTAAATAAAAATTGCATAATTACAACGCAAATTTAAAAATATTTTTTCAAATATATCACATTTTTCGAAAAAAAATTTAATTTTTTTTTATTTTTGTGAAAAAATTTTTAGTAAAATAAATTCTGTAAAATATTCGTTAACATTATGTATAGTTTAAAAAGAAGAATTTATGAATACAAAATTTTGTGTATTTTTTTGTGTATTAATTTTGTGTTTTTCAACGATTTCTGCACAAAATAAGTGTGTTGAAAAGTTAAAAATGCTTTATGAAAAAGGACTTTTCGACGATTGTATTGAGAAAGCCCAAGAATGTAGCAAGGAAATTCCGAAATCTGCTGAGCCGTATGTTTTTATTGCGTTGTGCAATTTTCAGAAATTTCAAAAAGCAACAAAAGAATCGGAGAGGAAAAATTTTTTGCGAAAAACGATTCAAAACGTCAATTTGGCAAAACAAAAAGACAAAGAGAAAACAATTTTAAAAACTTATGAATCGCAAATTACTGAAATTCACGATTCTTTAAAATTGTTTAGTTTTCGTTTATTTTCTGCGAATAAAAGAGATGAGGCAAAAAATTTTTATGAATTGTTAGCAAAAACCTACGGCGACACAACCTCGCAATATCGGGCTTTATTGAATCCTGAATCCGACCCAATTGCTTTTTTGCCCGAATTTAAAGACGAATTGGAAAATAAAAAAGTTAACCAAGTAGACGAAAAAGGCAGAAAACAAGGAAAATGGAAAAAAGTTTATCGAAACGGCAAAACCGCTTACGAAGCAACTTTCAAAGATGACCAAATTGTCGGAACGCAAAAAAGATTTCACGAAAACGGCAATCTTGCGTCAGTTTTGCAACTCGACGCAGCAGGAAAACGCAGTGTAGTAAAATTTTTCAACGAAAGCGGCAAAATTTGGGCAACAGGTTTTTACAACGGAAAACTTCGAGACAGCGTTTGGAATTATTTCAACCCCGACAGCACTTTACTCGCCACAGAACGTTACCGCAACGGCAAAAAAAACGGCGTTTACAAAGTTTTTTTCAAAAACGGCAAATTGGCTCAAGAAAGTATTTGGGAAGACGGCGAATTAAACGGTTATGAACGAAAATATTTCGAATCGGGCAGTTTAATGTTCGAAGCAAGTTACAAAAAAGGCAAACGACATGGAGGTTACAAAAAATATTTCGTCGAGGGCAACGTTCAATGTCAAGGTTTTTACAAAGACGATTTACGAATCGGCAAATGGTTATTTTTCAAGCAAAACGGCAGTTTAGAGGAGGAACTCGAATATGACGAGAGCGGCAAACTCAAAAATGCCGCAGAATACGAGAAAAAAGAAAGCGACCTTTTGAAGCGTCTTGAGGAAAACAAAGGCAAACTCAAAGACCCTGCCAATTATCTCAACAACCCTGATGAATATTTTAAATAATTTTTTTCAAATTCTGTCAGATTTTTTCGAAAAGTCTGACAGAATTTTTCATTTTTTTTGAGAAATTTTCGAATTGTGGAGCAAAAAATACGCACTTTGCAACATTGAAGTTGAAAAAATATCCATAGAATCGGCTAAATTTATATTTTTGAAAATCAAATTGTTCGCAGAAAAATTTTGATAATCAAAAAGCAATTTTGTATTATCTCTCCGTTTTATAAACAAAAAATTTGTGTCCAAACAAACAATTTTATCATACGTAGAAAAAAACGTGAATCTTCTTTTTTCACCTAACAAATTGATTCCCAAAGAATTATTTTGAAATTTTAAATTTGTTAGAGACAAAATTGTCGGCATAACATCTAATTGACTTCCTAATTTTTTAATTTTTTGCGGCTTCAAAATCTTCGGTGCAAAAATAATTAATGGGATTTTGTGATGAGTCAATGAGATTTCATAAATTGAATTTCCCTCTGTTATTCCATGGTCGGCAACAAAAACAAAAATTGTTTTCGCAAACCATTGATAATGTGAGACTTTCTCTATAAAATTTCCGATGGAAAAATCGGCAAATTCTATTCCTTTCTCTCGTTCTGTTTTATATTTTGATTTAAAATTTTGTGGAATCGTATAAGGCGGATGATTCGAAGCCGTTAAATAAACGGCAAAAAATGGTTTTTCTGAATTTTGATTTAAAATTTCAAGCGAATTTTCAAAGAGAAAATTGTCATCAACACCATAAGCACCAATAATTTTCTCGGCAGGATAATTTTTTTCACAAAAAACATTTGCAAAACCCATTTTTCGAGCGAACATTTCGGTATAATCAAAATCTCCTTTGTGAGCAATGAAAAAATAAGTTTCGTAAAAATTCTCCCGAATCATTTGTGGAAACGAATATTGGTTCAATATTGCGGCGGCATAAAGCGGATGCTCCTGAAAAATAGATGGAAAACCCGTTATTGTCGCATAAACTCCGTTTTTTGTAAAACTCCCTCCGTTAAAAATATTGCGAAAAAATATTCCTTTTTCGATTATTTTATTGAGATTTGGCGTTAATTCGCCGATTTTTTCCAACGCCATGGATTCCATTATAACTAAAATAACGTTATAACGGTCAGGTTTTTGGTTTTCGAGAAAAACTTTTACCGAATCTACCTGCGAATGCAAATTTTTTTCAACATATTTTAACGCAAAATCATTGTCGCAAAGAGAAATTTTTTGATTTTCACTATCTATTTTATCAAAAATTGAACGAATAAAATAAAAAACAGGATTCAACGAATTTTGATTTAAAAAATTTATCTTCGAAAAATAAGCATCACCAATATTTAACGGTTTTTTTGTAAAAGAAGCACGAAAACTTAAAAAATATATAATAAATGTTAAAAAAAGTAAAATAAATTTAAACTTCAATTTGATTTGAGAATTGTCTCTTTTCAAGAGAAATTTTTGATATATTTTATTGAGAAATTTATTCGCAAAAAATATCAAAATAATCAATAAAATCAAGGAAAATAAATACATTTTATCTTGAAAAATCATTTTGAAAATGACATCAAAAGAATTTGCCCAATCAAAAATTGTTGCATTGAGATGAGAATTAAAATACAGAAAATATGAAATATCCGCAGTGCAAAGCAGCAACGCAAAAAAGTAGAGAATTTTGAGAAAATACAAAATAACTCGCAAAAAAACTTCAGTTTTTATTGTAAAAAATTCAATAAAAAACGTCAAAATCAACGGAATAACGGTGAAATATGCGGCAATTAAATTATCAAAGAGAAAGGAAAATTTTAAGTAGACAAGAAAATCTTTCACAGGAATTTCAGAAAAATTTATCTGTGAAAAAAATATAAAAAAGTTTAAAATTTTAAAAACTTGAAATGTTATTAAAAAAACAAAATAGTTTTTTAATAAAAATGTTAAATTATGTTTCATAAAATAATTTTTTGCGAGAAACAGAAAATTTAGAGTAAAATTTTTACTCTAAATTTCTTTTTTCTCAAAGTTTTTCGATTTCCTCAAGCGAAAGTTCTGTGTATTTTGCGATAATCTCGAGATTACAACCATCTACTTTCATTTTTGTTGCAATTTCGCGCTTGATTTCTGCATCGTACACTTTTCTCGCACTCTTGGCTGCCTCGCGATTTTTCCCAAGAGTACGAATTTCAACACCGATGTTGTCCTCGATAATTGTGTTAACCGTCTCGCGAATGCCTTCATTTTTCAAGTTTACTTGATAATTCTTCGGATGATGAATCGATTCATAAATCAAATTTAACCAATCTCGCACAGGGACAGGCGTTTTCGCAGTTATGTAATTTGGATTTAAACAAATTAATTTATGGTTGAAAAGCGGTAACTCGATTCCATCGTCTGTAAAAAAATTTGTTTTGTGAACTAAAATGTCATTTTTCAACAACATTCCATTTTTATCTCGCACAACATACGGCTCGGTGATAACAACAATGGTATAAACCGTTTTTTCGATTTTATACTCGCGAGAATTTTTCCGCTGCTCCGCAAGAGCCATATTGTGATACAACAAAAAACGGTCTAAATTATAATCATAATCGACTTTTTGAATCTCAATAATGATTCTTTTGTCAATTGTTTCGGCATAAATATCGTATTTGAAATTGATAAAACCAATTTTGGGTGAAAAACGTTTTTCCGTATCAATTTTCCCCACCTCAACATCGATGCCGAGAATGTCTTTCACAAAACATTTAAAAATTTTGCGTCTTGTGAAGGCTCTTTTGAAATAAACTTCGTTGTCAAGATTCAATAACATAGAAAAATTTTTTGCAAAGATACAAAATTAATTTCTTTTTTTGTCAATAATCTCGAAATATCGAGAAATTTTTTCACCAAATTCATCAATTAAGGTTAAAGTATGAACACCTTTTGGCAGTTGAACAGCAATTTGATGAAAATCTTTTGTTTCTCCAACATATTTATCATCAACATGCCAAAAAATTGTCGTATTGGGTTTGCGATGTATTGCTTCGAAAACGGTTTTCCCCTCTCTGCCTGTCAATTCTGTCGGTAAATAAATTTGCGAATTCGATTCGGGATATAAAATATCAATATTATGTGTTGAAATTTTCGAAGTTAAACAATCTTCACGAAACGGCGGCACAGAAACATAATTGGAATGCTTCGGTTTATAATAAAATTCCATAACAGGCGGCAAAATAAACCAAACTTTATTTTCAATATTCTCAATATTTTCGCAATCTGAACTCACTTGAAACTTTAAACTTTTATCTAAATGAATAATTTTATGATAAGGACACAACGCAAATTGTTCACCTGCTTGCGAAACCGTTTTTTTCACTCTTTCGGGACAAATATTGCTTGCCCTGTAACCACTTTCTTTACAAATCTCGACATTTTTCAAATCGTCAAAAGGAATATTGAACCAATCTTGCGAAACAGGAAGGTACGAAAAAATATCAAATAAAATCGGTGCCGCAACTTTTATTCCGACTAAATTCGGTCTTCCCTCGCCGTCTGCGTTTCCGACCCAAACGCCGACAACATATTTTGGAGTAACACCAACTGCCCAAGCATCGCGAAAACCAAAACTTGTTCCTGTTTTCCACGCAATTTTTTGCGAAGACGAAAACATCTCCCAATCGCCTTCCTCCTCAGGACGCTCAACATCAACTAACGCATTGAAAGTCAAATAAATTGCTCCTGCAGAAAAAAATGAACTTTTATTTAACTCTTTCAAAGGTTTTTTTCGTTTTACTTTTATAGAATCGAAAAAATATTGCGGAGAAAAATAATCGTTCCTGTCATACAAACCGCTATTTTGTGAGAAATGTTGCAAACTTCGCGCCATGGACGCATAAATTCCGACTAAATCCCACAATTTACACTCGCAACCACCCAAAATCAACGACAAACCATAATGCTCCGAAGGTTTTGTTACGCTTGTTAGTCCAACTTGTTTCAAAAGATAATGAAATTTTGCGACACCAAAATTCTGCAACATTTTTACGGCAGGCACATTCAAAGATTTCGCTAACGCTCTTTTGGCAGGCACTGCACCTTCAAAACTGCGACTAAAATTTTGCGGTCTATAACTTCCGAGATAAGTCGGCACGTCAGGAATCAACATTTCAGGCAAAATCTCTCCCGAAGAAAGCATCGCAGCGTACAAAAACGGCTTCAAAACACTTCCCGAACTTCTATCGGACACAATTACGTCAACATTATTGCAATGATTTCTCGCAGAATCCTCAAAATTGATATTTCCAACATAACTCAAAACATTTCCATTTTCGACTTCAACAACCAAAACGGCAGCGTTAAATATTCCATTTCCCGACAAATGGCGATAATGTTTCGAAAGTGTGTGAATAATTTGTGTTTGTAAATTTTTATCTAACGTAGTTTTTATCAATGAGTTACGTGGTTTTTCTTTTTGACTTCGAACCAAAAGATGCGAAGCAAAATTAGGAAATTCCTTCGGCGATTCGGGCAAAGATTCAGAAATTGCCAAATCATAGGTTTCTCTGTCGAAAATTTGGTTTTCGAAAAGTTTTTTCAACAAAGAATTTCTCTTTTCAAGTAATAAAGTACGATTTTTACTTAAATGAATCAAAGACGGACTATTCGGCAAAACCGCTAACATCGCACTTTCCGCCCAAGACAAATCCGAACTTTTTCTCCCAAAATATCGCCAAGAAGCGGTTTCGAGACCGACAATATTTCCCCCAAAAGGTGCGTAAGAAGCATAAAAACTCAAAATTTCCTGTTTCGAGTACGAAAATTCCAACCGAGATGCCAAAATTATCTCAAAAATTTTTTCCAAAAAAGTACGTTTTTGACCTCGCATCAGTCGAATGACTTGCATCGTTAAAGTGCTTCCGCCGCTAACAATTTTCCCTTCAGAAATATTTTGATAAGTTGCCCGCAAAAGTGCGAAAATATCGAAACCCAAATGCGAATAAAAACGTTTGTCTTCGAAATGAATGATTGCCGTAGCAAATTTTGTCGGAACATTTTTGAGTTGCGGAAAACGCCATTGACCGTCTGCGGCAATGTGTGCGTCAAGCAAATCACCGTTTTTGTCCAACAAAACCGTGCTGACAGGCAAATTAAACAATTTCGAAGGCAAACAAAAAATATATGCCGCAACAAAAATCAACAAAATTGCGATAACAATTTTTTTCTTGCGGCTAAGATGAAACGACATTTTGCGAGATTATTGCAGTTTAAATTTATATTCGTCTGCGAATTCTTGCTGCACTTTTTTAAAATTTTCCAATTCTGCGTCCATTTTCTTTTTTGCCTCGATGTACAATTTTTCAACTTTTTTTGTATCCTCATCAGAGAGTTTATTTTCAACATACAATTTATAAAGTCGAATCATTTCGGAATGTTCATTTTCGATGGAAGATTTATAAACGGCAAAAAGTTTCAAAGCAGCATCTTTTAACGATGAATTTCTGTCGAAATTAGACATTTTTTTCACCGAATCGGTAGAATTTATCACTTGAGAAATAACAAGTTTATAAGACTTGTCCATCTCGGAGGGAATATATTTTGCGTAAGTATTATTTAACGCATCAATTTTTCCAATAATCGCAACTTGTTGATTTACAATGAGATTGTTGTACGCAACGGCATCAGAAGGATTTGGTTTGCAACTCAAAAAATAAATTGCCACAAACAAAAGAGACAAAAAAGATAAACAATTTTTCATATCAAAAAAAAATTAATAAAAAAATTTCGCAAAGATAATTCTTTTTCAGTGAATTACCCCTTTGCTGCTGAGAAAGGGGCTTCTTAGCATTGTGCCAAGAACTTTTCTTGGTTCTTCGATAGTATGCTA
>DYQK01000019.1 GCA_020719385.1 Rikenella microfusus
TTTCACAAAAAATGTTATACTTTTGCTGCGTAATTGTAAAACCGATTATTAGATAACAATTTTTAAAAATGTAATTTTATGGACGAAAACGAGAATAAAAATGGCATTTACGGCAACGATAGGCGCAGCATTAAACCGCAACATATTTATCAAATTTTCGACTGGTTTAAAAGTATTGTATTCAAGTATGGTGTTAGTGGTTCGAAATTAAACAAAGATGGTTCTTCGCCGCGGGCAAATTTGCAAGTGAATCAAAAAAACAAAGAAACAGGCAAAGAGCAATATTCTGCCGAAATTTTACAAACAAATATTGAGAATCGAGAGAAAGCACTCGAGATAGAGAAGCAGTTGGTTACAGAGTTTTTTGAAAAAAATAACAAAAAACCTGATGGTAATATACGTCCCGAACCCGATAAAGAGACGCAAAATAATTCTAATCAAGAATCTTAATTTTTGTTACTATGGGGAAATATTTAATCAATCTAGATTGTTTTGCGGCCAATGAACACGGAGAATGGAAAATAGATTTTCGCAAGTTCAATATTACTTGTGCAAAGATGGTTGCGATGTTTTATTTTTATAAACAACATCATTATTTAACTCATTCTTTTGGAAAAGCAATTGTGAAATTGCATAAATTTCTCAAAGAGCAAAATGAATTGCCACCCGAGCGGTTTCAATATCTCTCGCGAGAAGAAGGACGAGAATTGTATATTGCGGGAAATTATCATTATATCAATGAAATCGAAGATTTTCTGGGAGTTTGCACGATTCATCGAAAGTTCGATTTCGACAAATATTTCGCCGCAGACGATTTTGCCCAGCAAAAAATGATTCTCGATGAAATTTATCAAGGAATGTTACTTCTCGCCGACCACTTCGCTTGGGACCAAAAACCTTTGGAAAACGCTTATCAGAGATGTCTTGAGAAAAATTTAATCTTCCAATGGACAGCCCTTGCGAGAAAGTTTTCACGCAATAAACAATTTTCAGGAGAGATTTTTATTGATTTTCAACGTTATGAAATTCAGATTTTTGCGATAATTCGCGATAAAAACGGAAACGAAATTCAACGAGAAATAATCGACACTTTTAATGGTTTAGAAAATACGAATCGCATTTTCCCCGATGATATTGTTGAGATAACAAGAGGAAAAACAAAATGGGGAAATAACGAGTTTGTTGTTTTATCGAAAAAAGGCAACGAAATAGCGCGAATAAAAATGTAAATTAATCATTTTTTTTTGCAAAATTATAAAAAAATTTGTCAGATTCTTAGAAAAATCTGACAAATTCGAAAGAGATTATTTTTTCTTTTCAAAAATAATTGTTGTATTTTCGGAATCTTTTGTCCGCACCGATAAAGTTCGCAACAATTTTCCGTCCTGAAAAACTTTTACCGCACAAGTATTATCTCCGATTTTTCCTTTCGAAATGGCATAAAAAGTTAAAAAATTTCTTTCGTTGGGATTAAGTTTCAAATTTAAACGTTTTTTCTCAAATTTTTTGGTGGAATAATCTTTCAAAATGAAATTTCCGTTTAAATCTATTGAGATAATGTCGTCATCTTGAAATTCATTGTCCCAAATTTCGAGCGAAATATTCGGCGAGGTGAAAAAAACAGAATCACGAATAATGGTTTTTCGTTTTTGCAATTTGGAATAATTTGGCTGATAAATCATTCTTACCGCAATATTTTCACCTTTCGAAGCCGAAAGCGAATATTCGCCGAGTTTTTTGCGGCAAGTAAAAAACCACAAAAACTTTTTCTCCTTCACGATTCTAATCGAAACGGTGTTTCCGTCAATATCGCCTTCGTTGAGTGCATTGAAAAATAGAAAAGTTCGATTATCGGGGTTTATTGAAAAAGGAATTCGTTTTTTCTTTTTTGTTAATTGCAAATTTTTCTCAATAATTTCGTCATTTTCATTGAAAATAGCAATTCTGTCGCCGTCTTCGATGTCGTTGTCCCAAAGTTCCATCACAAAATTGGTTTGAGAAACATAAATAGTTGTGTCAAGTGTTTGATTTTCAAATCGATGACTGTTTTCGAAAAAAAGCAAAGTGTCGTTTTTCAAAAAAACTTTCTTTTCATTGCTGAAAGAGATAGGAAAATTTTTGTTCCATAATACGTTGATAGTCAAAGGTTTGAGTGCTTTGTCGTAAATCATTATTTCGTCAATTTTCCCTTTGAAAGCGAGAGATTTATTTTTTGCGATTCCAAAAAACAAAGAATCGGCGTTTTGAAATTCTCGAATGTTCATTTTATGCGGCATTGTCGCAATTTCGAGGTTGTTTAAAAATAATTTAATTTCGCAGCCATTAGAAGTGCAAACCAAGAAATTCCATTTTTGATTAGAAATTTTTGCTTTCACATTTTTTAAGAAAACTTCATTGAATTTGAAATAAACGGTGCTGTCTTCGATTCCGAGTTCTATAACTCGTTGATTTTCTTTTGATTGCTGAAATAAAATTTGTTTTTGTGAGATATTTTGTGGTTCGAACCAAAGCGCGATGGAAAAATGATTGAACAAATTTAACCCTTTTTCAACGAAAATATGGTCTTTTGTGCCGTTAAATTTTATTCCTTTCTGTTTAATTCCGTTGCTGTCTTGTTGTTCTTTTCGCCATAATTTTGCGGGATAACCGAATGTTGTTCCTCGAAGTTGATTTTTATCGAAATCCCAATAACAAATTAAATTTGCGTTGAGAGTCGGATTTTTAATAATATTTTCATAAACGAGATTCGAAGTTTTCTCTTGCGGGAAATAAACAGGCGACTCATTTCGCTGCGGCGGGTTTGGAAAATGTTTTTCGAAGAGAAATTGAACGTCAGATTGCGTTAATGGTTGGTTGAAAATAGAAATTTCGTCCATTTCGCCGTTGTAAAAAAACGTTTTTTCAAGATTTCTGCCCAAAAAAAGACTATCTCTATCTTGCGGAGTTCGAAGATTTAGAAAAATTTTTTTCGAGGTAATTTTTTTTGCGTTCACAAAAATACTCAATTCGCAACCATCGAAGGAGTAACAAATGGAAAAATATTGATTTTGCTTGACAAATTTTTCAATTTGTTCCTCGACAATAAAATGTTCGGTTCTATCTTCAGTTTCGAAATACGCAAAAATTTTATTTTTATCCTTTCTAATTCCACATTCGATTCGATATTCGGGAGGAAAAAATTTATCTGTTTTTCGAAATTGCGTGAGAATCGGATATTGGGAAAATTGTTGTTTGGGCAAAGAATTAATTTTTTGCTGCAATTTATTAATTTCAATTTTCAGATTGTTTGAGAAAAGTTGCAGCGAGTCAAATTTCATTTTCGCAAAAATTGAGTCTTTTTTCAACGAATCAATTTTCTTTTTAAAAGTCCATTTATTTTTTTTGGTTAAAGAATCGATAAATTTTGTTGAGAAAATTGCTTTTTTGAGCAGCGAGTCAGATTTTTTTAACGAAATTTGATTTTGTTGTTGCAAATTTTCGATTTTTGTGTTCAAAATATCGGCTTGTGTAATGAGCGAGTCTGGTTTTACCCAAGCAAAAATCGAAAATTGATTATAAAAATCGATTCCTTCACTAACATTGACAAAACTTTTTTTGCCATCGAGATAAAGTGCTTTATTTTTAATTTGAGATTGAGTGAGATTGACCGTACCTTGAGGCTGCAAATAAAAATATCTGTCTGAAGTTCCGCAAGAATTGTCAGAATCGAAGTTCCAATGCACGAGCAGTGCGTTTTGTAGGTTTGCGGGAATGTTTTGTGCTTTGAGATTGAGAGTTGTCGAAGCAAAAAAGAGAATCAAAAAAATTTTATTCATATTTTTCAAAAAATATTCAGAAAATTAATAAATTTTTTTCAAAATTTTGCGAGAAAGAGAGAAATCAAGGCTTTCTCGCAAAAAAAAGAATGTTAACGCAGACGAATATTTCGCCAATCTAGGTCGTTAGTTTTACTTACATCGGGATTTTGTACATTTGCACCTGTACTTTTTTTGGGTACTTCTGTAACTAAATAATCATATAAGTCTCCTAACGTACCATCCCATTTTCCTGTAACTTTTTCACGTAAAATTCTGACAAAGATGCTCATTCCACCAGAACCTTTTGCTTGTTGGTTTTTATGTGCGCTGCTAATTACAACTATTTTCCCTTTATCAATATTTTCTAAATCGCCATCCCATTCTCGTTCTGGACGTTTTGCTGCATTTTTAGATCCAAGATGACAAGCATCAAGAAATATTATTATTTCTTTGTTTTGCTTTTTGTTCTCATTTATGAGATAAGAGTAAAAATTACGAAGTTCTATTCCGCTAGATTTGGATTCGCTTGAAGCATCTTTGGGAACCAAATAATTGCAACCTTTTGCATCAACAGCACCATGTCCGATATAGAAAATAATAATTCGTTTGATAGAATTATCTTGCAAAGCCTTGTGAAGCAGTTGTAGCGCATGTTCAGTATTTTTACTGAAATCATTTTCCAAAAGACATAATCGCATTTTTTCTCGACTCATATTAAATTTTAAATCTATATTTTTTGAGTCAATACAAAAATTATCTTTGCATAATCTTGCAAAATCGTTTGCACTATTTTCTGGATACTCTAACGAACTATACAAAGATTCTTCGTAACTCCAATTCGCAATTATCAGCACATACGTGTCAGTGCGAGGCGTGGAGCAGAGAGTTGGTTTGTTGCAAATGCAAGGATTTTGTTTACATCGTTGGCAGATAGTATTGCAGTCGCATTTTTCTTTTAAACGGCCGCAGTTTTTACAAAATAAATCACAAATGCATGGTTTTTTTCCACATTCAGAGCAAATTTGACAAACACAAGGATTTTGTTTACATTTCGGACAGAGAGGTGTTTGTATCATCTGGGAATATTTCAAATACTCGACGTTAAGGGTAAGAGAAGTTGTTGTCCAACATTCAAATTTTATAGAAGTAGGGAAATCTATCATTCCAAGTTTTTTTATCAAAACGCCATTTAAAAAAAGTTCTGAATATCCATTTTGACGTTTTAAAGTAAAAATATTGTATTGATTTGCGAGAATTCCGTTTCCTACTTCAGGAGAATTGTCATGCAACTTGATGAGATAATTTGTACTACCTCCGAATCCGAATGTTAACGATTTTTCTGAATATGCACCCCATATAAGCGTTAAACCGCCTTCGCCATTACACATCATCTTTGCTTCAACTTTAAAATTTTCTTCTTGTGAAATATTTTTCGTTGCAGATTGAGAAGTTCCATTTAAAGAAAGTTCTCTGAAAATATAATCAACATTTTGTGCTGAAGAATTTATCGAAAAAAGACAAATTATCAAAGCTAGAGAAAAACAAAAATATGTTTTCATTGTATTTCAAATTAAAAATTATAATTTTTTTGGTTTAGAAAAGAAATGTGCAATTTTTTGAAAAACATTGACATTTGTTATTCGTACTTTCATTTCAGTGTAAGTATCTTGTCGAATTTCGCCTGCTTTTCGAGACCTGATTCTTACGCTACTTCGGGTATCTTTCATTATGATTTCCCAATCCGGTTCGACGTTATTGTCAAATTTTTTGATGCTGCTTAAGAAACAATCTATCAGGTAACCACCGTTCATTGTGCGTTTTGCTCGTTGATAAGGACGTGCCGCAACAACAGAGATGTGACCTTTTCTTTCGAAGAAAAGTTTAACTAAACCATCAACATTAGGAAGCAATGTATCCTTATAGTGTTTTCGGTCTAATGTCGGCAAGTTTATCTTAGGATGATTGTCTAATTCGCCAATGGAAATCTTGAGATTCGCTTTTTTGCTGTTCAAAACTTTGCAAAATTCATGAAAACTAACACCAAATTTTCCTCGATTATTTCCTAATTCGTCCAAATCTTTATCTCCGACAAACATATAGGGAAGTTTTTGTTTAATCGTGTCGGCGCCTTTAAAATAACCTAAACCATTGTAAAAGAAGACAATTACGTCATTTTTTTGCGGATTAAAGCGATATTCATTGTTAAGAATTCCGCCTTTACCATCGTTTCCAACAAGATATTCTTTTTTATACAAATATCCGGTGTATGTAAACGAGGTATCTAATTGATAAATTCGTTTTCCAAAAACTTCTTTTTTGACAACATTCTTCAATTCGTTTTTCAGACGTTTCAAAGATGTTATAGTAGAACGTTGCACGCCCATAGATGTATCGGAATCAACACAAGCAACCAAATAAATAGTTCTAATCCCATTTTGATATAAACTATCTCGTCGTTGAATGATTGTTTTTAGATTTTCTGCCGAAGAATGCATTAAAATATCTTCCACACTTCGATTAATTAATCCACCATCGGAAATTGCACAACTCTCATATTCAGACATCACATATCGAATTGTATCTCTCGATTTTGTTTTACCTTCTTCTAATCTTGCCGAATCTGCTCTCATTTTTTTAATTGAGTCTTGCAAAATCTTGATGCTATCACTCATTGGGTGCAATAAACCCTTTATTTTAATTTCTACATTGATCCCGCGAAATTTACCATCATCACTCCGATTTGTAAATTCTATCGCATTGATTTTATACTCAGGAATAACCGTTCTGCGAACGTTTTGCTTTTTCTTTTCCAACATCTCTTTCGTGTGGTAATAAAAAGCGTATCCACGTAGAAAAGCGAGTTCGATGTTATAAAAAACTTTTTTGTCAATGAAGTTTCCGACAGCGTCAACGAATTGTGGATCATCAAAAGTGGGAATAGCCATGCGAGCACATTTTCCCCACTTTTGATATTGAAAATTTGTTATTTTTCCAAAATGACTCTCACAATATCCGGCAGGACTACCACAGCCATTACGAGTATAAACTTGCAAACCGGCTCCTATTCCATCAGCCTTACCCGTAATTAAAAAAAGTATATAAACAGGTTTTTCGTTATATCTAGACAGAGTTTTATCGCCATCAACCGAATTTATCTGGTCTAACAAAATGTCTACAACGCTAACCGCCATATTGATTGTTGCTGTATCTAGATAATCAGCAATAAGAGTGCCGTTACTTTCCATTTTTGTAAAAGAAACTTTCTGCTTCAATTTTACATCAGTGCTATCATTACCTCTCTCGCGTAAAGAATCACCCTTATTTATCAAATTGCGAAATTTTCTTACCATTTCTCGTTTCTTTTGATCTGAAGCACCCCTTATTACATCCGAATACAACTTTAAGGTAACTTTTGTGGTGTCGAGTAGGGTATCTATTCCGTTAATTTTTTCATAGCATTCCCGAATTATACGTTGAGTTGCCCAAATCTTTCTGTCGTAAATTCGAACACGGTCGTTCAGTTGCTTAATTTTATCTCTGAAAAAGAAATCACAACTTTTTATTCCTTGTCGGTAAACATTTCGAAGTCCTTTTACAGGTACAGGATTACCTAAACTATCCAAAAAAGTGTAGGTTAAATTTTTGTATTTCGAATCCGCCAACAGAGTGTTATCCATAGGTGAATAGTACCCTAATGAGTCCAAAATATACAAAATTTTGTAACGTTTCAAAGCACCAGAATTTAGTTTAATTTGTTTTTCGCCTTTAGATTTTAGCCCAAACCAATATTCTGCCCACGCAATCACATTGTGATACATATAGGGCACTTCCTTGATGGATCTTTTATATGTTCCTCGTTCATGCTCATTTCGCTCCCTATAAAAATCACGAGTTTCAATTTGTCTTGCGAATCCCGTATCACACGAAATTCTAGATCCTCTCAAATAGCTAAAAACCGTTTGTCCTTTCGTTTGTTCTGAAAAAAAGAAAGAACACAAAAGAAAAAACGCTGTTGTGAGAAAAATTTTCCACTTCATAAACATTAAAATTAAAATTAATAAAAATCCATTTTTTCTATAAGACTCGCAAAAGTAATAAATTCCACAATGAAAATTATTTTTTTTTGCAAAAAATTTTGTCTCTTTTTACATAAGACTTACAAAAGTAATAAATTCCATAAAAACTTTACAAAAAACTTCCATTTTTTTCGAAAAATGGAAGTTTTTCTCTCTTTTTACCAAATTACAGGACGATTTTCTGATTTTTGATATAACTTATCTGTCGGCAAAACCTCAAATGCATCATAAAATTCGGGCATTAAAAACAACGTAACATTAATACGAAACTCCGAAATCGTATGTGGATCTTCCTGAATCAATTTTAAAATTTTCTCTTTCCGAGAATTTTCCCGCCAAGTCTGTGCTGCTGACAGAAAAAATCGCTGAACAGGAGTAAATCCATCTATTTTCGCAACTTTTTGAGGTGTTTTTTCCAACACTTTCAGAAACGCATAATACGCAACTGTCCAACCACCAAGGTCAGCAATATTTTCCCCAACCGTCAATTTCCCGTTCAAATGAACAGAATCTACAGCAACCACCGAATCAAAAATTTTGATAAATAATTCGGTACGTTCTTTGTAATTTTTCGTGTCAGTTTCTGTCCACCAATCTCGAAGATTGCCGTTTTCGTCAAATTTTTTGCCCTTGTCATCAAAGCCGTGCGTCATTTCGTGACCGATAATCATTCCTATTGAACCATAATTTATTGCGTCATCGGCTTCGGGGTTAAAAAATGGCGGCTGAAGAATGGCGGCAGGAAAAACTATTTCGTTCATCGAAGGGCTATAATACGCATTGACCGTTTGCGGCGTCAGCATCCATTCGCTTTTATTAACAGGTTTGCCCAATTTATTGAGGTTAAAACGAAAACCAAACTCCCAAACTCGAAAAATATTCCCCAAAAAATCATTTCTCGCAATTTTTAAACTTGAAAAATCGTTCCATTTGTCAGGAAACCCAATTTTTACATTCATTTTTCGAAGTTTTTTAATTGCCTCTTCTTTTGTTTTGGGTTGCATCCAACTACTTTTCTCAATTCTATTCTGCAACGAAGAACGTAAATTCTCAACTAAAATCAACATTTTCTGCTTCGATTCTTGCGGAAAATATTTCTCAACATACGGTTTTGCCAACATTTCACCTAACATTTGGTCGGTGAGATTCAAAATATATTTCTCTCGCACAGGCTTCTCTGTCTTCCCCATCAAAAATTTTCCAAAAAAAGAAAAATGTAAATCTTCAAATTTTTTACTCAAAAGCTGAGCAGTATTTGAAATTAAACGCCATTTTAACAAATTTTTGAAACTTTCAATTTTTGTTTTTTGCAAAATGTTATCAAAATTCTCAAAAAACGAAGGCTGTGAAACATTCAACTCTGAAACATTCGAAATGCCAAGATATTGAAAATACAACGACCAATTCCAAGAAGGACATAATTTTTGTAACTCATTGACTTTCATTTTGTTATGCGTTTTTTCAACATCTCTATTCTCAAGTCTGCTCCACTGAATTTTTGCAAACTCTGCCTCTAAGGCAAGAATATCATTCGCAATATTTTCTGCTTCTTTGCGAGAAAAATCAAGCAAAACAAACATTTCTGTAATACACCTTATATATTCGCTGCGAATTTCAACATTTCTCTTGTCATCCTTGAGATAATAATCCTTGTCAGAAAGCCGAATACCTCCCTGACTCACAGAAAGCAAATACTCATTGCTATTTTTTCTATTTACAACAACCGCAACGTTAAAAAATACCGAAAATCGATAAATTTGTAACGTATATGCAACCTTTTGCACGTCAGCGAGAGTCTTACAATTGTCAATTTGTTGCAAAAAAGGTTTTATTGGGTCGTAATTTAACTTTTCAATAAGTGCTGTGTCGATTCCTGACGAATAAAAATCGGCAATTTTTTGCAACTCGCTGCCTTGCGAATGATTTTGTTTTTGGGCATTTTCGATAATTTCCCGTAATTGCTTCTCGGTGCGAAGTTGAATTTCCTCAAACGTACCAAAATCGGACTTGTCAGGAGGAATAGGATTGGCAATTAACCATTTTTCGTTCACGTAACGGTAAAAATCCTCGCCCACACGAATATTTTTGTTCATCAAAGAAGTGTCAAAAGAAGGAATTTTTTGAGAAAAACCATTGAAAACAAACAGAAACAACAGAAAAAAAATGATATTTTTCATAAATTTTGAGAAAAAGTTAAACAAATATTCACAAAAGTAAAGTTTTTTTCACAAAAAACAAAAATTATTTTTTCAAATTTTCGAATAAAATTTTTATTTTTGTAAAAAATTTTTCACAAAAAAAGAATGGAAATTTTAACTATTTTTTTAATTGCCATCGGTTTATGTTTTGATTCTTTCGCTGTTTCTGTCTCTACGGGCTTGATAATCAAAGACATAAAAATCTCTCAAACACTCAAAGTCGCAACATTTTTAGGATTTTTTCAAGCACTTATGCCGTTCTTGGGTTGGCTCGTTGGCAAAAAATTAAAGGAATATATTGCAAATTTCGACCACTGGATTGCTTTTGCCCTGTTGCTAATCATCGGCGGAAAAATGATTTTCGAATCAATGAAAAATGAAGAGGAAAAAACCTTTAACCCGTTGAAAATCATTGTTTTAATCGGAATTTCTATCGCAACAAGTATTGACGCTTTTGTCGTAGGAATAACATTTGGACTTTTAAATATCTCGATTCTTCTTGCCGTCTTAATCATCGGTTTCGTAACGTTTTCTGTCGGAATATTGGGAATTTATATCGGAAGAAAAACAGGAAATCGATTTGGAAATAAAATGGAAATTTTCGGCGGAATCGTTTTGATTCTCATTGGAATAAAAATTTTAATTGAACATTTATTTTTTTAAAAAATGTTAAGAGAAAAAGAAAAATTAATCAACGAATTTTCAGTCATCAGCGACATCATTATTGCGTTGTTAAACTTTGCCATTTTTTATTCAATTTTCAAAAAAACCCTGAATCCTCAGGTTTTTCAACAACATTTAATTCTCGGACTGTTGCTTTTGCCAACGGCATATATTTTGTTTCGCATCACCGATGTCTCGAAAATTAGACGCACAAGTTCTTACGCACAAATTTTTATAGAATATTTGTTTGTCAACTTTTTGCTTTTGGGGTTTCTCTTTCTGTATATTTTTATTTTTAAACTACACACAACAGGCCGACTAATGATGTTTTGTTTTGGGGTTTCGAATTTTTTTTCCACGTATATTTTGCGAATTTCGTTTTTTCATTTGTTAAAATATTTTCGAAAAAAAGGTTTTAACACTCGAAATCTCTTAATAATTGCCGATTCCGACTCGGACTCAATAATCGAAAAAATTAGAGATTTGTCTTATTTGGATTTTGTGATAAAAGTTATTGTTACCGATTCGGAAAAAATTACAGGTTTATATCAAGAAAAATTTGCTGTTTTGCCCACAACTATTGATATTTCGCGTTTTTTGGAATTAGAATCTATTGATGAAGTTTTATTTTGCAGAAATATTTATTCGCAAGAAGAATTAAAACAATTAATTTATATTTGTCAGGAAATTGGAGTAGTTTTTCGAATGCAGGCAAATAATTTATTGAGTTTGATGAGTAAAGCAAAAATGATTTCGCTTGAAGAAATTTCATTTTTAACGTTTTCGAATACTCCGAATGATTATTTTGCGTTGAAAATGAAAAGTTTTTTCGATTATTCTGCTTCGTTTTTGATTTTGTTTTTCTCTTTGCCGTTTTTTTTATTTATCGCAATTCTTATCAAAACAACTTCGAAAGGTCCCGTTTTTTTCAAACAAATTCGTGTTGGTTTGAGAGGCAGAAAATTTCTCGTTTACAAATTTCGAACAATGGTACGAGATGCGGAGAAGTTAAAAAATGAATTGTTGTCGCAAAACGAACAGCAAGGTCCTGTTTTTAAAATGAAAAATGACCCTCGAATTACGAAAATTGGGAAATTTTTGCGAAAAACGAGTTTAGATGAGTTTCCGCAATTTATCAATGTTTTGCGAGGTGAAATGTCGATTGTTGGTCCGCGTCCGCCGATTCCTGAAGAAGTGGCAAAATATGAACGTTGGCAGCTGCGGCGTCTGTCGATGAAACCTGGAATCACTTGTATCTGGCAAGTTAGCGGGAGAAATAACATTTCTTTCGAGGATTGGATGCGTTTAGATTTACTCTATATAGATACTTGGTCGTTGAAATTGGATTTTATTTTGTTTATAAAAACGATAAAAGTCATTTTTCGGGCAACGGGACAATGACGTTTTGCGGCAATGCAAAGCGAAATGTTGTTCCTTTGCCCAAAATTGAGTCAACAGAGATGATTCCGCCGTTTTGTTTTACAAATTCTTGACACAATATTAGACCTAACCCTGTTCCTTTACCTTTTATTCCTGCTCCGATTTCTGAATTTTTTACGTCAATGCGAAATAATTTAGAAATATCTTCTTGAGAAATACCGATTCCTGTATCTGAAATTAAAATTTCTGTGTACAAATTATGAGTGTTTTGTGTCGCGATAAGGATTTTGCCATTTTTTTCTGTAAATTTAATTGCGTTCGTTAAGAGATTTCGTATCACGGTATCGATCATTTTCTCATCTGCGAAGCAATTTTCGCTTGCGTTCAAGTTTTTTTCCAAAGAAATATTTTTATTTCTCGCACTTGCCTCGACAAGTTCTAAATTATTTTCAATTAATTCATTGAGATTTAACATTTTGGGGGAGTAAGAAATAATTCCCTGCTGCGAGCGCGCCCAGTCAAGAAGGTTTTCAAGTAAGTGAAAAGCTTTTTTCCCTGACTCAATAATCAAATTCAATATTTCCTCTGCCTCATCATAACTTAAACTTCGCAAATTTTCACCTAAATATTCACCGAAACCAATTATTGCGTTGAAAGGATTTTTTAAATCGTGAGCAATAATCGAGAAAAACTTATCTTTCGTTGTGTTTAACTTTTCTAATTCGCTTCTTTGTCGTTCAATTTCATTTTTTTGATGCAAAATTTCAGCATTCGCCATTTCTAAATTGTGTTTTTGCACCGAAACAAGTTTAAAATTCCGTTTATATTTCGAATAAAAAAGAGAAACGTAAACAAACAAAAACGCAATAAGAACGACAATGGCAATAAAAAGGTATTTTAAATTTTTTTGATATTGCAACTCTACCTCTTTTGTTTGCAGCAAAATATTTTGCTTCTCAATTTCATTTTTCTGTTTTTGCACATTATAATTTGCCTCAACCTCGCGAATTCGTCTGTCAATTTCAGAATTAAACATCGTATCATTGAGTTGTTTATAAATTTTATAAAAATTTAACGATTTTGCAAATAGATTATTTTTTTCCAACGCAAGCGAAAGTTCTTGTGCCGCTTCCTGAGCAATTTCTTTTCGCCCAATTTGTTGAGAAATGAAAAAACCCTTCTCTAAAAATTTTATAGCAACAGAAAAATTGTTTAATTTACTCCAAGATTTTCCTAATAAAACGTAAGAATTCGCTATTCCCTCTTTTGACGAAATTTTTTCCTTTATTTTCAACGCATTTGTTCCATATTTTATTGCCTGTCGATACAGACCTTGCAAAAAATAAATTTCTCCGACATACAAATAACCCGTAGAAGAACCAAATTCATCATTTTCTCTTTCGCGAATCTCGATGGAACGAAAAAAATACGACAACGCTTTTTGATAATGCTTCTTTTCTTTGTAAATTGCACCAATATTATTTAACGCAACGGCTTTGCCGCGTTCATTTTTTAATTCTGTACAAATTTCTAATCCTTTTTCCAAATACTGAGCTGCTTTATCTAAATCATTTTGTAATAAAAAAACATCACTCATATTGTTATAAATTTGTGCGATGAGATTTTTAAACCCAAATTTTTCAGACAACTCAAGTGCTTTGTAATAATTTCCCATTGCCACCTCGTAATTATTTAATTTGTGATGCGAAACACCTAAATTAATGTAAGATTCTGTCATCAATTCCTGTTTATTTAACTTTGAAAAAATCTCTGATGCTTTTTGAAAATGCTCTATCGCAGCGAAATAATCACTTTTTCGAAAATAAATTGTCCCCAAACGGCTATAAATCAGTCCCGAAGAGTTCGAAAAAATATTTTTAGTAAAGGGCAACGCTTTTTTCCCATAAAATTCTGACGAATCATAACTGTTTTGTGAAAAAAAACTTCGCATTAAACCGCCGCAAGAGTTAATTATCAACAAACTATCATTCATTTCTTGAGAAATTCTTAAAGATTCGCGAAAAAAATCTTCGCTAACCTTAAATTTTTTCTGAATATTCGCCGCCACAGCCTGATTTAACAAAAAATTTATTTTTATTTTCAAAAAATTTTGTGTTTTCTTATACTCGTCATTTTTTTCTATTGACTGAAAAATTTTTTCCACTTCACTCATATATTGTTGATATTTCCTGAAATCCGAATCTGAAATACTGCGACAAAACTCAATTATTAACCGAATTTTTATAGTATCTTCTTTGATACGCTGCAAATTGGTCAACAATTCGTTTTCCATACTGTCAACATTTTTATTCTGTGCGACATTTTTCGATATCGAAAACGAAAAAAGAAACGAAAAAAGAATTAAAAACTTTTTCATAAAAAATAAAATTTAAAAAAATTGATTTTGTAAAAAACTTTTGATATTTTGCATCAGCCACAACGGCGTTGATGTTGCCCCGCAAATCCCAACTTTCTCAATATGTTGAAACCATTCAAGTTGAATATTTTCTATTGAGGTAATAAAGTACGTTTTTTCGTTTTCTTGAGAACAAATATTAAATAAAACTTGCCCATTTGAACTTTTTTCTCCGCTAACAAACAAAATCACGTCATAATTTTTCACAAAATCACGCAATTCCTCCTCGCGTTGTGCCACACTTTGACAAATTGTTTGATACATTACAAAATCAATTTTTTGATTTTTTTGAGACATTTTCTCTTGAATTTTTTTTGCAATCTCTTGATAATCAACGTATCGGCGAGTTGTTTGTGAAAAAAGACGAATAGGTTTTTCAAAGTTCAAATTTACTAAATCCTTCTCATCCGAGATAACAATTGCATTTCCTTCTGTTTGCCCGACAAGACCGTTCACCTCGGCGTGTCCTTTTTTTCCAAAAATAACCACTTGACCATTTTTTTGCGACATTTCCTCGAAACCTTTTCGAATTTTATACTGCAATTTTAGAACCACAGGGCAAGACGCATCAATAACCGAATTCTGATTTTTGTAAGCAATTTGATACGTTTTGGGAGGCTCGCCGTGCGCGCGAATCAAAATTTTCGAATTTCTTAGAGAGAAAAGTTCATCGTTATTGATAGTTTTTAAACCCAAACTCTCTAAACGCTTGACTTCCAAAGTGTTATGGACAATATCGCCGATACAAAATAATGGAATTTTTTGCGACAATTCCTCCTCGGCTTTGCGAATTGCGTAAACCACACCTGAACAAAAACCCGATTTTGCGTCAATATCGATTTTCATATTTTACAAATTTAACAAACCTTCGGGGGCAATGAAAAAAATTTTGTGATTTTTATGTGAAATTTTTGTGATAAATTCTTTGCGAAACGGAATCAAAGTTTCTTTTTCTTTGTTCCTAACCCGCAGCAAATTATTTTTGGGTATTCGCAAAATTTCTCTCACTTTTCCAATCTTCCCTGCGGTTTTTTCGTAAACTTTATACCCAATAATCTCTCGTTTTTCAAGTTTATTTCTCAAATTTTTCGACAACGAAGTATAAACATTTGCTCCGACAATTTCCTTCGCCTTCTCTACGGAATCAACCGTTTCGAAGGAAAAAATACACTCAACATTTTGATTTTTATCTCGCACAGAAATATTTTTTTTATCTGCGAAAAAAGGAACTTTTTGTCCCTCAATTTCGAGAAAATAAAATCCACTTTTGAACGTAAAATTTTCAGAAACAGAATCAAGAAACGAATTTTCGACAGGCAAAATAATTTCACCTCGCACTCCATGAATTTTAGAGATTTTCCCTAAAAAAAACATCTCAATTTCATTTATAGAAATAAATTTCATACCAAATTTGATAAAAAGTTGAGGCAAATATAAAAAAATTTTTTGATTTTACAAAAAAGTATTATCTTTGTCGCAAAATTATTAACATAAATTTTCTATGAAAACAAAAAACGAAATATTTGAAACTCTTGAAAGAGTAAGTCAGATTCTTGAAAGATCTAATCAGATTCTTGAAAGGTCTAATCAAATGATGGAAGAATCAAATCAGAAAATGGTTCTTCACGAGAAAAAAATGCAAAAAATGGACCGCAATTTGAAAAAAATGCGAAAGAAACTTGCCCTTCAAGAGGCAAAACGCAAGGCTGAACGCGAAGAACAAGAGGCAAAACGTAAGGCTGAACGAGAAGAACAGGAGGCAAAACGTAAGGCTGAACGAGAAGAACAGGAGGCAAAATATAAAGCAGAATTCGAGGCTTTGAGAAAAGAAACGGAAATGGAACGCAGAAAAACCGAAAAAAAAACACGAGAACTCGAAAATTTATTCACAGGGCAATGGGGTAAACTCATAGAATCGCTCGTCGAAGGAGAAATAATCAAACTTTTGCAAGAAAAAGGAATAAATGTTAAAAATTTATTCACTCGAAGCCGAAATCAAAACGGAAATTACGGTGCAGAATACGATATTGTCGCCATTGACGGCAACGAAATAGTCGTTGTTGAGGTGAAAACTACGTTGCAAACTCAACATATTCCGTATTTCAAAACGAAATTAAACGAATTTAAAACCTGGTTCCCTGCATATCAAAATTATAACGTTTACGGTGCAGTTGCGTTTTTGCGAGAGGATTCTCACGCCGATTTATTTGCCGAGAGACAAGGACTTTTTGTGATTCGAGCAACAGGAAACAGTGCAAAAATCATCAATAAAGACGATTTTAAACCACAAATTTTCTAAAAATTTTAACAACCACCGCCTCCGCTTTTTTCCTTTTCTTAGGTTTGCCACGCAGAAATTCCTCCCTTCAAACGGCAAAATCGTTAAAAATATCGGGATTATGGAAACTAAAAAGTAAATTTTAGGTATATTTTTCGTTTTTATAAGAATTTTCAACGCAAAATTACAAAAATTTTTCAAAAAAAGAAAAAATATCGAAAAAAAATATTATTTTTGCTTGTTTTTTACAAAAAAATTTATGAAACTTCTCAATAAACTCACCATAAAAACGAAATTATTAATTATTTCGTTGAATTTTATGCTTGTCATTTTAATGATAAGTTTAACTTCGTATTTTCACGTTAAAAATATTTACTCTTTTCAACATCTAAGTACTCAATTTAAACGGTTGAAAATCAATATTTTAGAGCTTCGAAGAGTCGAGAAGGAATTTTTATTGCAATATCGAAATGATGACGTTTTTTTCGAAAAAGGTGAAAATTGGCATCTCGAAAATTTTCAAAAATTTTCTGACAAAACGAAGAATTTGATAAAAAAAATTAATGAAAATTCTCTTTTGGAAAAATATTCTCTCAATAAAAAAGTGAAAATTATTTCGACAGAATTTGAAAATTATAACGAGATTTTTAAAACTTTAATCGAAAATGTGAAGTTTTGCGGTAATGACAAAACAGGTTTGAAAGGGCAAGTCAATAGAGCCGTGATTTTTACGGATAGTTTGCTTGAATCGTCGAGGTTTTCTGAATTAAAAGAGACTTTTTTGTACTTGAAAAAATTGCAAAACGAATATTTGTTGCAAAAAAATTTGGCACTTTTCGATGAGTTTAATAAAAATGTCGAAGTGGCAAAGCGAAGTTTGTTTATCTCAAATATTACCGACCAATATTTAACTTATGAGAAAATAAAAATTCTTGAGTCGTTGGAAAATTATCGGTCTTTGTTTCAAAAATATGTGTTCAAAGAAGTCGAAATTGGACTAACATCGCAAAGCGGACTTCGTTTTAAACTTGAAAATTCGGTGAATAAAACGGAGGAAAAAGTTGACGAGATAGTTTTACTTATAGAAAATGAGGAGCAAAAAGGTGCTTCGATGACCATTATTTTTCTGTGGATAACCATTGTTCTCATTGCGGCTGCGGCGGCAACTATTGACATTTTAGTTTACAGGACGATAAATGTTCCGTTAGCAAAGTTAAAATCGTTTATCTCTGAACTTTCTGAGGGGAAATTGCCTCTCGAAGTACAAATTCATACGCAAGACGAAAGTGCTGATATGTCGAAATTGTTGATTCATTTGGCTGAAAATACAAAGGAAAAATCGAAATTTGTGAAAGAAATTGGCAAGCGAAATTGGCAAGCCACATTTTCTCTATTAAGTGAGGAAGACGAATTGGGAAACGCACTTTTAGAAATGCAGACAAATTTGCAAAGTATTGAAAATGAAGAGAATGAACGCAAACAGAGAGACACAATTCAAAATTGGCTGACCACAGGGCTGACCGAATTTGCAGAAATTTTGCACACAAACACAAATAATCTCGAAAATTTGAGTTTTGAAGTTTTGCATCATTTAATTGATTATCTCAAGGCAAATCAAGGTGGATTTTTTATTCTCAACGATGACAAAAAAAATGATGTTCATTTGCAGTTGATGGCGGCGTTTGCTTATGACAGACAAAAATTTTTGCGAAAGAAAATTGTGGCAGGCGAGGGTTTAATTGGAAGTTGTATGATTGAGAAATCAACGATTTATCTTGTCGATTTGCCCGATGAATTTGCGAAGATTTCGTCAGGACTTGGTTTTGCAAAACCGAAATCTTTGTTAATCGTTCCGATTCTGTTCAATAAAGAAGTTTACGGCGTCATAGAATTGGCATCGCTGCGAGAGTTTCTGTCTCACGAAAGAGAATTTGTCGAAAAATTGGCAAGAGATGTTGCTTCAACGCTTGCTTATGTGAAAAATAATATCAAAACTGCCAACGAATTGCAGAAGGCAAAGACAGAAACCAACGAATTTTATGCTCAACAAGAATCTTTACTGCAAGAAGTGAACAAAATTTTAGAAGAGAAAGAGAAAACAAAGTTTCTTTTAGAGGAATTTAATTTATTTTTTAGTGCGATTCGCAAAAACTCAATGTTCATTGAGTATGATGCAAACGGAAAAGTCAAAGATGTGAACGAACATTTCTCGCAAGCATGCAATATTTCCATGGGACAAATGATAGGAATTAACCACAGCCATATTTTTGATATAAAAAATATCGAAGATGAGGATTACGCAGCGTTTTGGAATCGACTCCACAACGGAGAAACAATTAAAAAAATGTCTTTTTTGCCGCCTTATGATATTGCAATTTCTGAATTGTATATTCCGCTTGCCGACCAAGAAGGAGTAATTAAGAAAATTTATTGCATTGCCGAAAGAATTCACACCTAAAATTCGCTTTTTTGCGAGATAACAAAAATATTTTTTCTAAATCTCATAAAAATTTCTAATTTTGCCTCAAAATTTACTCAAGTTTTTTTATGAAAAAATTTATTTTTGTATTTCTCTTTTTGGGAATATTTCTCGCCTGCACCAACGACCAAGAAACGAAAAAACCTGTTGAACGCTCAATGTTTTTTTGGAAAACTAACTTTTCTCTCAACGAAGGTGAACAAAAAATTCTTAAAGACTTGAAAATCAAACGGTTATATATTCGATATTTTGACCTTGATTACAGTGCAAATTTTCAGAAAACAATTCCTGTCGGAAATATTGAGAAAAATTGTAATGAAGAAATTATTTTTCTCAATAATTTTTTCATCACTCCGTGCATTTTTATCACCAATTCTGTGATGGAAAAATCCTCTGAAACCGATTTAGCCGAGTTAGTCGAAAAAACAAAACGAAAAATCGAAAAAATTAACAACGAATTTGCAGAAACATTCGCCTCAATAAAAAGTTCCTACTCTAATAACGATTCTCTTCGAAATGTTTTGAGAAAAGAATGGTTAAAAAATTGTGATGAAATTTTATTCGACTGCGACTGGACTGAAAAAACGAAAAATAAATATTTCTCCTTTCTCAAACAGATAAAAAAACTTTTTCCCGATAAAAAAATTGCCGCAACAATTCGTCTGTGGCAAGTAAAATTTCAGGAAAAAGCAGGAATTCCGCCTGTTGAAAGCGGTTTATTGATGTGTTACGGCACAGGAAATCCCAAAGAATACGGAATAAACAATTCTATTGCAGAATTAAACGAAGTAAAAAAGTACCTCAATACCGAATACAAATTGCCCATTGATATAGTTTTACCGATTTTTAATTGGGCAGTTTTGTTTCGCAATTCGCAATTTAAAACTTTAATGAGTAATTTTAATTTGCAAAACGTTGAAGATGACACCGTTACGTTTGAAAAAGTTAAACAAAATCTGTTTCGATTCAAAAAAGATACGACAATTTCTAACGTTTACATTCGTTTTGGGGACGAAATTCGTATTGAGCAACTCGAAATAAGCGAAATAAACAATCTCATCAATATTTTGAAGGAAAAAATTTCGCTCAAAAACAATATTCGCATCGGTTTATTTTCGTTTGATACGTTAAATATCAAGCGATTCGGAGTGAAAAATTTGAATAATTTTTATGAAAAATTTGAGTAAAAATGAAACCACAACATTCCTTGATTTTTTTGACTGCAGTTTTGGGGTTACTTTCTTTGCTAATCCTTGTTTTTCCCAAAGATGGACTGCAAATTAACGAAGATTTTTCGTTGAAATTTGTCTCGTTTAGTGAAATTTTTTTCAACGAGCAAAAAACGAAAGTTGATATTTCGAAAATTGTTGAAAATACAAAAGTTGATGACTCAACTAATGTAAAATCAAGCGATTCGACAAATCTTTCGCAAGAAAACAAAGCAATTCTCATCGATTCGGTGATTCGACATATCGAGTTTCCCAATAATGACAAAACTATTTTACATTCGTTTTTTAAACATCTTGCAAATTTGCGAAAATCGAAAGAGTTAATCAGAATTTTGCATTACGGCGATTCGCAAATCGAAGGCGACAGAATGACTTCGTATTTTCGTTTTATGTTGCAAAATCAATTCGGCGGACAAGGTGCGGGACTTTTACCTGCGATGCCGCCCAACAACATCAGCGGCTCGATGGTGCAAAAATTTGCGGGGCAATTTTGGAAACGTTATACCTCGTTTGGCAAAACCGATTCGACGGTTAAACATCGAAAATATGGTGCTTTGATGTCTTTTTCGAGATTTTCTCCGATAAAAAATTTTAATAAAACAGATTCTGCAAAGAAAAATAATTTTTCCATTGACAGCACAATTTTTGAACTTGATTATCAAGGAACTTTAACATTTTCTCCTGCCAGTTATGCGTTTGCTGCTTGTCGAAATTATCAGCAATGTCGAATGTTTTATGCTTATAATCAACGAGATGCGAGGGTTTCTGTCTTTGATGGGGAAAAACTTTTATTTTCCGATTCTTTGAAAACAAATAATTCTTTGCAGGTGAAGAAATGGGATTTTTCGTATGTGCCGCAAGAGTTAAACTTCAAATTTGAGGGCAAAGATTCGCCGAATCTGTACGGTTTCGCTTTCGACGGCGGGCAAGGAATTGCTGTTGACAATATTCCGCTGCGGGGAAGTTCGGGAACAAATTTTACAGGAATAGATTTTAATTTGTTGACAAAAATGTTTCACGAGTTAAATGTTAAAATGTTGTTTTTGCAATTTGGAGAAAATGTTGTTCCGTATGTTACGGAGGATTACAGTTTTTATGAAAAAGGTTTTTACGAGCAACTTGCCGCTTTGAAACGCAATTTTCCCGATTTGAGTATCATTGTTATCGGAGTTTGTGATATGGCTCGCAAAGAAAAAGACCAATATGAGTCTTATCCGAATATTGAAAAAATCCGAAATGCCTTGAAAAATGCGACTTTCAAAGCAAATTGTGCGTATTGGGACACTTACGAGGCAATGGGTGGAAAAAATTCAATGGTTAGTTGGGTGACAGCAAATCCGCCGTTGGCAGAAAAAGATTTTACGCATTTCTCTCATTTGGGAGCAAAACTTATCGCAAAAATGTTTTATAATGCGTTTATTTTTGAGTACAACGAATTTTTACGAAAAAATAATTAACAAATTTTTATGAAAATTAAACTTTTTTTACTTTTTTTACTCTCGTTTTCGAAAATTTATTCGTGTGTTTGGTTTGAAAATACAGAAAATTATCGAATTGCGATGTTTCGAGCAGAATTAAAGTATTTCGGTGCTTTTAAACCTTTTTATTATACTCCTGATTTTTTATTTTCTCTTCTTCCCGACCAAAACGGTTTTGACAAAATTGAAAATGCGAAATTATGGCAAGAATTTCTCTCTAAAAGTGTGAATATCAACGACATTCTCGTTATTTTGTATAAAACTTCTCCCGATATGTTTGTTTTGTCTTATCAAGATAAAAAATTGCAAGAAACTTTTGAGGAAAATACGTTTATTGCTGAATTGTTAAAACCTGGAAATGCGGAAGTGCTTGATTATCTTGTTTTTGCAAAGCAAAATGAGTTTTTTAACTTTCTCGAATCTGACCCTTGGGGCGATATTGATGACGGCGATTTAGTGAATCGAAGCGAGATGTTGAAAAATTTGTTTTTTACCTGTTCGGAAAAGTTAAAAAATGTTAAAAATGAGTTTTTGAAAAAACGTTTTGCGTTTCAAATGGTGCGGCTTTATCATTTTGCGGAGCAATATCCTGCGTGTATCGAGGCGGTTGACAAATATTTTCCCACCCCCAAAACCAACATTCTCGATGCGTGGGCGTTGCTTTTCAAGGCACTTTCGCTTGATAATTTGGGGAAAAATATTGAGGCAAATTATTTGTATGCGATGACTTTTTCGTATTCTGATGAGAAAAAAATTCGTTGTTTTAACGGTTTTAACATTGAAAAAAATATTATTGAACAAACGTTAAAATTGACAAAAAATAATGAGGAGAAAGCGGCAGTTTTGTCGCTGCAAGCCTTTCGTTCACCGTCGCCGAGTCTTGAGATTTTGCAGGAAATTTACAAACTTTCGAATGAAAATAGAAATTTTGCACCCTTGATTTTGAGAGAAATAAATAAACTCGAAGATTGGTTGATTACCCCGAAATTAACGGACAATTCGCCTTCGTTTTATTATGAAAATGTGGAAAAAATTAACCGCGAGAAGGATAAAAAATATCTCGAAAAGTGTTTAATTTTTTTGACAGAGATTTTCCCAAAAAGCAGCGGCGAAATGAAAGATTTTTTGGCAATTTCGATTGCTCATCTGCATTTTATCAACGACAATGTTGCGGAGGGGAAAAGTTTTTTGGCAAAAATTTCGCCGCAAGCACCGAGTGGAATTGTTTTTCAAAAAAATATTGACGAATTGTTGGTGGAAATTTATTCGGGAAATTTGCAAAATGAAACCGCGCAGAGAAATATTGTTTCGAAATTGCAATATATCGAGAAATTTGCAAAACAAAACAAAGAGATAAATAAAATTTTGTATTCTGTAACGTTGCAATTATCAACGCAATACGAGAAATTAAATGATTTTGCTGTTTCAGGTTTGCTTTTCACAAAGTCGCAGCGATATAAATTTCGTTACGATAAATTTTCGGATTATTCGTATTTTGTGGGTTATTATTGGTTTTTGTCTTATTTTGATGAGAAAGCAACTATTTCTGATATGGAAAATTTGTTAAAAATAATTTCTTCGCAAAAAACGGTTTTTGAGAAATATTTGTGCGACCAGCCGCTTGCCTCGAAAAATGCGTATCTCGATTTGAAAGGAACTTTTGCGTTCAGAAATCAAGATTTTGAAACTTCTTTTCAAATTTTTTCACAAATTCCTGATTCTTTTTGGACAAAAACGTATGAATTTTCGAGATATTTGGATGAAAATCCGTTTATTCCGAAAGATTTTCCGCAAAAAAGAGATTTCTCGTATTCTTTTAACAAAACAAAATTTCTCAAAGAGTTAATTTCGTTGAAAAAAGAAAGCGAAAAAAGTGCAGAAAGTTGTTTAAAACTTGCGAATGCGTTGTATAATTGCACTTATTGGGGCAATTCTTGGATGATGACTTATTACGGTTGGAGTCAATATGAATTTTATAGAACAAATTATTTTTCTGATGAAAAACCTGATGAGAAAGTTATTAAACGAAAATTGAAATATTATAATTGTACAAATGCGAGGATTTTGTACGAGAAAGTGTTAAATTTTTCGAATGCAACGGCAGAGCAAAAAGCGATGGCAAATTTTATGTTGCACCTTTGCGAGTTGAATCGTTTGACGGTTTTGAATGCGGGGAAAAATGAGAATTTTCTTGACTCTTATAAATCGTTGTATATCAAAGAGTTATATGAAAAATATGCTTCGACTGAAGTGTTTAAAATTGTTGCAGAATGTCCGACTTTGGAGAGTTGGAAATAAAAAGTTTTAACAAAATTTTATTTTTGTGAAATTTTTTTGTACATTTGCAAAGTTAATTTTTTAAACTTTTTTATGTCTACAGAGAACTTTTTTTCTCAAAAATATTTTGCTGTTGTGGGAGTTTCGCAAAATTCTCAAAAGTTTGGTACGGTGATTTTTAACAAATTGAAGAAACAAAATTTTGAGGTTTTTCCTGTAAATCCTAAATATGAAACTTTAAGCGGCGAGAAATGTTTTACAAATATTGAGTCTTTGCCCGCTTCTGTTTCAGCAATTATTTTTGTTACTCCGAAAGAAATTACCGAATCTCTTGTAAATCAAGCGATTAAACGCGGGATTAAACATATTTGGATTCAGCAAGGTGCCGCTTCGAAAGAGACAATTTTGAATTTACAAAAAAATTCAGAGATAAATATCATTGCGACAAGTGTTTTTTTATGTTTTTTGAACCTGTGCGCGGCGTGCATTCTTTTCATCGATGTTTGTTAAAATTATTTGGAAAATATAAAAAATAAAAATTTCACAAAATGAAAAATTTACAAATTCTTTGGGTTGATGACGAAATTGATTTATTGAAATTGCAGGTAATGTTTCTTACGCAAAAAGGTCATCAGATAACAACTGCCGCCGATGGTTATGATGCGGTAGATTTAGTGAGAAAGCAAAGTTTCGATATGATTTTTTTGGACGAGAATATGCCTGGAATGAGCGGTTTTGAAACTCTCGCAAAAATTAAACAACTTCAGCCAACAATTCCTGTTGTGATGATTACGAAGAGCGAGGAGGAAAATATTATGGACCAAGCCATTGGGTCGCAAATCGCCGATTATCTGATTAAACCTGTTAATCCGAATCAAATTTTGCTGTCTATCAAAAAAATCCTCGAAAATAAAGAGTTAATCACTAAAACGACTACTTCTGCGTATCAAACAGAATTCACAAAGTTGAGTCTCAAAATTAACAATTCTCGCAATTATTCCGATTGGGTAGAAATTTATAAAGAGTTGATTTTTTGGGAGTTAGAACTTCGCAAATCGAAAGAAAATACGATGGACGAAGTTTTTCAACTGCAAAAAGTCGAGGCAAATAGTGCGTTTGCAAAATTTATTAAGACAAATTATTTGCGATGGTTTTCGAAAAAAAGCGAAGAACGCCCTTTGATGCTTCCCGATATTATTAAACAAAAAATTTTTCCACTTTTGGACCAAAATCAAAAAGTCGTTTTGATTGTTGTTGACAATTTGCGATACGACCAATGGAAAATGATGCAGCCGATATTGAGTGAAATGTTTCAAATCGAAGAGGAACGTTTAATAATGAGTATTCTCCCCACCGCAACGCAATATGCGCGAAACGCTTTATTTGCGGGACTTATGCCGTTGGAAATTTCGAAAATTTATCCGCAACTTTGGCTCAATGATGAGGAGGAGGGAATGAAAAATTTATACGAAGAGGAATTATTGAAGTTACAGTTTTCGCGAAGTTACCGTCAGGTGAAATATCATTTCGAGAAGATTATGAATAATAAATCGGGGAAAAAAGTTGTTGAAAATTTGTCAACAATTTTGCCGAATTCTTTAATTGTTTTGGTGTATAATTTTGTCGATATTCTCTCTCATTCTCGCACCGAGATGGATATGATTCGAGAGTTGGCTCAAGATGAGGCGGCTTACCGCGATTTAACGATGACTTGGTTTGAACATTCTTCGCTTCGCGAGTTGTTTAAAGAATTGAGTACGCAAAATGTTAAAATCATTTTAACCACCGACCACGGAACAATAAAAGTTCAAAACCCAATAAAAGTTGTCGGAGACAGAAATACTACGACCAATTTGCGTTACAAGCAGGGGAAAAATTTGAATTATAACCCCAAAGAAGTTTTCGAAATTACACAGCCCGAGAAGGCACATTTGCCGCTAACTAACGTCAGTTCGACATATATTTTTGCGACAAATCACGATTTTTTTGCGTACCCAAACAATTATAACCATTATGTGAAGTATTACAAAAATACTTTTCAGCATGGCGGCGTTTCGATGGAAGAGTTATTAATTCCATTTATCATCTTAGGTTCAAAGTAAAAAAATGATATTTCGTTTTCGAAAACCACATAAATTTCATTATGAACCAATGTTTTTTCGTCCTCATAACGAAAAATTGCGAGGCAAAATTTCTTTTGAACGCAAAAAAAAATCTTCTTCTTGGCAACAAGGTTGGTTCATTTTTGCCGCAATAATTGTTTTAACGTTTATTTTATTTAGTTTTGTGAAATTTTTTAAACTTTTTTTTTGAATTTCGAAAAAAATTATTACTTTTGAAAAATTTTTAGAGTTAAAAAATTATGGAAAATCACACGTTAGTCCAAGTTTTTGGGTCGTATCACGAGGCAGATTTAATGAAAACGATTTTGAAAAAAAACGACATCGAAGCGGTTGTTTATAGCGAGCAAGACCGTATGAATCTGACTCTTTTTGGAAACATCAATTTGTATGTTCCTGATTATTTCGCAGAAAAAGCGAGTATGGTTTTGGACGAATATTGGGGTTGGTTTCGTCTTGCTTCCTCCTCGCGTATGGAAATGTGCAAGCAAATCGGCAAAATTTTAGATTCCAACGAGATTCCTTACGAAATTCGCGAGAAACGCAGAGGTATGCTTCAATTTTATCCTTATGAAGTTTTTGTTAAACTTGAACATAAGGAAAAAGTTGTTGCCGCCCTCGACGAACATAGCGAATGGACACAAATTGCTACTTATTTAAGAATGCGTCAGGCAGAAATGTGGGGCGATATTCTTAGTCGTCAGCATATCAATTATATTCTCATTTCCCGCAGAAATGACGATTATAACATTATTTCTGTCGAGTTGTGTGTGGAAAACGAAAATGTTGAAAAAGCACAAAAAATTATTAATTGCGAGGAAACAGAAGAGTGGAAATTAATTTACACTTTCAACGATGCAGAAACATTGATTTTCAACGAAAATATTCTCAACGATTCGCGAGTTCAGACGTTAGTTACTCCAAAACCTGACGGCAAATTTGAGATTCGCGTGACCAATCTTGATGAGCGAAAGGCAATTCTTCTTATCAATGAACACAGAGAATGGGAGAAGTTGGCTGCTATCGAAAACGTCTCAAAAGCAGAATTGTTGGTCGAGATGTTAGGTGAAAATGACATCAAAGCCGTTACAGTTAGCGAGAAAGACAGTGTCTTTTTGTGGGGCGAAGTTGAGTTGTATGTTGAGAAAGGTAAAGTCGAAGAAGCACAAGAAATTCTTGACAATTTTGAGAAATATCGTCTTGAGAAGATGCGCAAGAAAAATCAGCCTCAATTTGCCGATGATGACGATGAATATTATGATGATGACGAATATGACGATGACGACGAATATTATGACGAGGACGAGGATTACGATGAGGACGAGGAAGACATTGACGAGGAAGACGAGGAGGAAAATCACTCAAACAAAAAATAAATGAGCAATTTACAGCAACGTGTTATCACTGGAGCCATTTTTGGGATAGTGCTAATCGGCGGAATAACCCTGCATCCTTTTGGTTTTGCAGGGCTTTGGTTGTTGGTGATTATTCTCGGAATGTGGGAATTTTACCATCTCAATAATGCACAAAATATTTTTCCACAAACTTTTCTCGGAATATTTCTCGGAGTAATGTTGTTTGTTGAAAACTTTTTCATTGCGACTCAATTAATTGACAATGATGTTCTACTTTTGTTCCTTCCGTTTCTGGTTGCGATTTTTATCATTGAACTTTATCGAAAAAAAGAAAAACCTTTCGAAAACATTGCGTTTACTTTACTCGGAATGATTTATTTGGCGTTGCCGATTTCGTTGCTTAATTATTTAGTTTTCAATAAGTTAACAAATTATCAATTTAATTTTCACATCATACTTTCTTATATTTTAATGATTTGGATAAATGATGTCGGAGCATATTTTGTTGGTTCAAAATTTGGCAACAAAAGACTTTTTCCGCGAATTTCTCCGAAAAAATCTTGGGAAGGAAGTATCGGCGGCGGAATATTTACTCTCGCAACAGGTTTTTTTGCATCAAGACTTTTCCCCGAATTAAACTGGTGGCAATGGGAAATCATTGCGATAATTGTTGCCACTACTGCTACTTGGAGCGACCTTGTTGAGTCAATGTATAAACGCAGCATCGGAATCAAAGATTCGGGCAATATTTTACCAGGACACGGCGGAATATTAGACCGTTTCGACAGCATTTTACTCTCTGCACCCTTAGTTTTCGTCTATATTGAGTGGTTGACGTAAAAAAAATGAAATTTTTTACCTTCAATTTGTCAGATTTTTTCCGAAAAATCTGACAAAAATTTTAGAAAAAAATATTTCCATCTTTCTCAAAAAAAGATGGAAACACTGATATGAAAAAATAAAATTTAATCGTCTTCCTCTTCGAATTTTCCTGGCTGATAACCTTTCATTATTCCGCGTTTCGATTTTTCAATAAAAGTGAGAATCTCATCTCTCTCTCTTGTCGCAGGAAGTTGTGTTTCGATAATCTCTTTTGCGTGAGAAATACTGTTGTTTTGTACGTACAAAATTCTATAAATCTCTTGAATTTCTTTTATTGTCTCGCTGCTAAAACTACGTCTTCGTAAACCAATAGAGTTTATTCCGACATAAGAAAGAGGTTCTCTCGCTGCTTTAACAAAAGGCGGAACATCTTTTCGAACCAACGAACCACCCGAAATCATCACATGCGCTCCGATGCGAACAAATTGATGAATCGCTGAAAGTCCACCGATAATTGCCCAATCATCAATAGTAACTTCGCCTGCCACAGCAACACCGTTCACTAAAATACAATTATTTCCGACAATGCAGTCATGGGCAATATGAACATAAGCCATCAATAAACAATTACTGCCAACAACGGTTTGCCCTCGTGCTTTTGTGCCGCGATTAATCGTAACATATTCGCGAATTGTTGTGTTGTCTCCAATTTCGACAAAAGTTTCTTCGCCTTTGAATTTTAAATCCTGCGGCACTGCTCCGATGACTGCTCCAGGAAAAATCCTGCAATTTTTCCCAATTTTTGTACCCTCCATAATAGTTACATGAGGACCAAGCCAAGTACCTTCACCGATTTCGACATTTTTCGAAACCGTTACAAAAGGTTCAATAACAACATTTTGAGCAATTTTTGCTTCAGAATGAACATAAGATAATGGTTGATTCATCGTTTATTTAGTTTTTTTAGAAATTTGAGCCATAAATTCTCCCTCGACAGCAAGTTGTTCGCCGACAAACGCCATTCCACTCATATGCACCATTCCGCGACGAATCGGAGAAAGCAATTCGAGTTTAAAAATCAAAGTGTCTCCAGGAATAACTTTTCTCTTAAACTTCACTTTATCAATTTTGATAAAATAAGTGTTGTAAGCCTCAGGGTCAGGAACGGTACACAAAACAAAAATTCCGCCGACTTGTGCCATTGCCTCGATAGTCAAAACGCCCGGCATTACGGGTTCATCGGGAAAATGTCCGACAAAAAATGCTTCGTTGTAAGTAACATTTTTCATTCCGATAATTTCTGTCTCTGTACGAGAAATAATCTTGTCAACTAACAAAAACGGAAAACGATGCGGCAAAATTTTGCGAATTTGGTTAATATCAAGAAATGGGGGTGCCGTTAAATCTATGTCTTTCACAGGACTTTGCGATTTTCTCTCCATCATTGCTTGTCTGATGCGTTTTGCAAATTCCACATTCGCCGCATGTCCTGGACGCATCGCAAGAATTTTGCCCTTTATGGGCATTCCAACAAGTGCTAAATCTCCCAATAAATCAAGCAATTTGTGTCTTGCGGGTTCGTTGGGGAATATTAAGTCGTAATCGTTTAAAATTCCTTGCGTTTTTGCTTGCACGCGAGGCTTGTTAAATAAATCTGCCAAATGGTCTACCTCCTCTTGCGAGACTTGACGGTCAATAATGACTAAGGCATTGTCTAAACTTCCACCTTTGACTAAATTGTTTTTCAATAACAATTCCAATTCTCGCAAAAAAACGAAAGTTTTACTCGGAGCAATTTGTTCAATATACTCATCTAATGACAACATTACCGCATATTGATTTCCTAAAACGCTACTTCGATAATCTATCATAACGTTCATACTGAAATTGTCATCGGGAAAAGTCATTAAACTGATTCCTTTGTCTTCGTCAGAATATTGAATGTTATTTTTGATGATGAAAAATTCTTTGTCTGCTTTTTGCTCTAGAATTCCTGTTTTCAAAAGTGCTTCTGCAAAATATCTCGCACTTCCGTCTAAAATCGGCGATTCTTGTGCGTCAATCTCGATGAGCAAATTGTCAATGCCTAAACCATAACAAGCAGAGAGAATATGTTCTACCGTTCCAACTCGAATACCGTTTTCTTCTAAAACCGTGCTTCGAGACGTATCGACAACGTTTTCGGCTAATGCGTGAATAAACGGTTTATTTGGAAGATCTATTCGTTGAAAACAGCGACCAAAATTCTCTTCGGCGGGTTTAAACGTAACGGTAACATTGACTCCTGTGTGAAGTCCGATTCCTGAAAGCGAAACAGCAGACTGAATAGTTTTTTGTTTTTCTGCCATAAAATGTTGATTTTCCGATAAATTATTGATTTTCAGATTTATATTGTTGAAATTGTTTTTTCAATTCAGAAATTTGTTTGTCCAAATCGGGAAGACGTTTAAAAACGACAATTGCTTTTCGAAAATCAGAAATAGGAAGTGCAGGTGAACCAAGAACAATAGAATTATCCTTGAGATTCGATGTTACCCCCGACTGAGCGCCGATAGTAATGTTGTCTCCGATATTGAGATGCCCAACAACGCCGACTTGTCCTGCAAGAACGCAATTTTTCCCAATTTTTGTTGACCCCGAAACGCCCGAAAGAGCGGCAACAACGGTATTTTCCCCAATCTCAACGTTATGAGCAATTTGAATTAAATTGTCTAATTTTACGCCTTTTCGCAAAATTGTTGAACCCAAAGTAGCACGGTCAATAGTCGTATTTGCCCCAATTTCAACGTTATCCTCAATAATAACATTTCCAATTTGAGGGATTTTTTTATAAGTACAGTCTTCTTGCGGAGCAAACCCAAAACCATCACTTCCAACAACAACACCTGAATGCAAAATACAATTTTTTCCAATTTTACAATCAAAATACACTTTTACTCCTGAATATAAAACTGAATTTTCTCCCACTTCAACATTATCGCCGAGATAAGTTTGTGGAAAAATTTGAACATTATTTTCGATTCTTACATTTTTTCCAATATAAGAAAACGCACCAATATAAACATTTTCTCCAATTTTTGCCGTAGAATCAATAAAACAAGGTTGCTCAATGCCGTTTTTATTGTTTTTGGTTTTGTTATACAATTCCAATAATTTTGCGAAGGCGACATAAGCGTCTTCAACACGAATCAACGTACTTTCAACTTGTTTTTCAGGTTTAAAAGTTTTGTTGACTAAAACAATAGAAGAATGCGTAGAATAAATATACGGTTCATATTTCGGATTTGCTAAAAAAGACAACGCACCTGTGTGTCCCTCTTCGATTTTTGCCACCGTATGCACAGAAACATTCGGGTTTCCCTCGATTGTACCTTGTAAAAAATCGGCTATTTGTTGGGCTGTAAATTCCATAAAATAAATTTTGGGCAAAATTAAAAAAAAAACTTGTTATTTTAACGAATTTCTGAAAATTTATTTTCAACTTTTTTATTTTTCACAAAAATAGTAAATTTTTTCGTACAAAAATTTCTGTTCTTGGTATAAATTTTGTTTTACTTTTAGAAAAATCTTTCAAAAACAACAATTATGAACTGGTTTAATAATCTCAAAATTGCAAATAAATTGCACTTTGGTTTTCTAACGATGGTAACGATTCTCACTTCGATGGGAATATTTAGTCAAGTACAACTGATGAATCTCAACGATGTAACGCAAGAAATTACAAATAATTGGTTGCCGTCTGTTTATCATACTTCAGATATGAACACAAATGTTGCGAATTTTCGATATTTGGAATATAAACACATCTTGGTTCAGACGGCAGCCGAGAAACAGGAGGTCGAAAAAGAAATGGAAACCGTTAAATCGGTCTTCGATTCGCATATTCCGATTTATGAAAAGTTAATCTCCTCAAAAGAAGAAGAGGATTTGTATAAATCTTTTCAACAATTTTATGAGAAATATCTTGTTGAACACGAAAAAATTGTTAAATTTTCGCAGGAAAAGAAAATTCGCGAGGCTGAAACTATTTTATTGATAGATTCTAAGAAATATTTTGACGATATGACTTCGTTTTTGCGAAAATTAGTTACACTAAACAAGCAAGGCGGCGAGACCTCAAGCACAAATGCTGAACGTACTTACTCTATTGCACAGAAATTAATCATTGGAATCAATATTGGTGCGTTTATTTTTAGTATTTTTATCACTTTGAACATTGCGAATAATATTTCTCGACGAATAAAACGGATGGAAGTTGCCGCAAAAAAGATTGCTGACGGAAATTTGGATGTAAATTTAGATGTTAACTCGCAAGATGAAGTCGGAAGTTTGGCTGATTCGTTTGAAAAAATGAAAAATTCACTCAACGCATTGATAGAAGACGCAAATTCGTTGGTCAAGGCAGCGGCTGAGGGGCAATTAACTTTTCGAGCAGATATTTCGCGGCATCGAGGCGAATACGCAAATGTTATTGAAGGTGTAAATAAAACGTTGGACAACGTAATTACGCCGTTAAATGTGGCGGCGAATTATATAGGTAGAATTTCGAAAGGCGATATGCCAAATATCATTCTGACGGAGCAAAAAGGCGATTTTAACATTTTAAAAAATCATTTAAACACGTTGATAGAAAGTTTAAATTTGATTATTGACAAATCTCGTTTAATTTCGAAAGGAGATTTAACCGTTGAGTTGCGAAAACGTTCCGACAATGACGAGTTGATGATTTCTCTCAACGAAATGGTTCGGTCAATGGCAAAAATTATCACCGATTTTCGCAAGGCTTCGAATAATATTGTCGGTGCTTCGCAGCAAATGAGTACTACTTCGCAAGAGTTATCTGAAGGTGCAACGGAGCAGTCCAGTTCGGCGGAGCAGGTTTCAAGTTCAATGGAAGAGATGGTTGCGAACATTAATCAAAACACCGACAACGCACAGCAAACAGAGAAAATTGCTCTCAAAGCGGCAAGCGATATTATTGAAGGGAATAAATCTGTTGCGATAACGGTTCGTTCAATGAAAGAAATTGCTGAAAAAATTGCGATAATTGGTGAGATTGCGAGAAAAACGGATTTGCTTGCCATCAATGCGGCTATTGAGGCGGCTCGCGCGGGCGAACACGGAAAAGGTTTTGCCGTTGTGGCAACGGAGGTGCGAAAGTTAGCCGAGAGAAGTCAAATTGCGGCAAATGAGATTGATGAACTTTCGAAAACAAGCGTTAAAATTGCGGAACAGTCGGGGATTTTGTTGGAAAAAATTGTTCCAGATATTCAAAATACGTCAAGGTTGGTTCAAGAAATTGCTGCTTCAAGTATGGAACAAAATGCGGGAGCAAATCAAGTGAATAACGCAATTCAGCAGTTGAACAAAATTATTCAACAAAATGCTGCTGCTGCGGAGCAGATGGCAACTTCTTCGGAGGAACTTTCAGCACAGGCGGAGCAACTGCTTGATAATATTGCGTTTTTCAACACAGGCGAAAAAGTTGAGCGAAAAAAATTACATATTCAGAAAAAAAAGAATCTTTCTCATAACAAAGAATCTTCTACTCACGAGAAACACGGTTTTAATTTAGATTTTGGAAAAGATAATTTTGATAACGATTATGAAAAATTTTAACGAAATTTAGTTAAAAATTTCAAAAAACTTCGACAGCGTTAAAATGTTGTTGAAGTTTTTAATTTTTTTATCTCGAAAAAAGTTTATTTTTGAAAAATTAATAATTCTTTTTTTTATATTTGCAGAATTAATTTGAAAAAAAAATTTGTTTATGAAAAGAATTTCAACAGATGTTCGCCCAAATTGGCAGAAAAAAGTTGAGGAAATTGGGTTTATGTTTCATACTCTTGACGATATTTATTGGGACGAGTCGGCTTATTACGAGTTTTCGTATTCTCAAATTGAAGAGTTAGAAACTGCAACGAACAAACTTTTCGAGATGTGTTTAGAGGCTGTGCAGTATGTTATTGACAAGAAAAAATATTCGCTTTTTCATATTCCGCAGAAATTTGTGCCTTTTATTGAACATTCTTGGAACGAGGAGCATCCGTCAATTTATGGTCGTTTTGATTTTGCTTATGACGGAGTTTTTCCGCCGAAACTGCTTGAGTTTAACGCCGATACACCTACTTCGCTTTTCGAATCGGCAATAGTTCAATGGTATTGGAGTCAGGAGTTTTGCGAAGGTGTTGACCAGTTTAATTCTATTCACGAGAAATTGGTCGATTATTGGTCGCATCTCAAGGAATATTTGCATTCAGGAATCGTTCATTTCGCTTCGATAAAGGAAAGTATGGAAGATTATATAACCACCGAATATTTGCGAGACACAGCCATTCAAGGTGGTTTGGAAACTGAATTTTTGCACATCGAGGAAATTGGATGGAATAAAGACAAAAAAGCATTTGTCGATTTGCAGGAACGCGAGATGAAAAATATTTTCAAACTTTACCCTTGGGAATGGATGGTTCACGAGGAATTTGGCGAAAATATTTTGACTGACAAAAATAAAACTTTTTGGATAGAACCCGCGTGGAAAATGATTCTGTCGAACAAAGCCATTTTAGTCATTTTGTCGGAATTATTTCCGTTGCATAAATATTTGTTGCCTGCTTATTTCGATTCAGATAAATTTTTTAATCGAAGTTTTGTGAAAAAACCGTTGCTCTCTCGCGAGGGAGCAAATATTTCTCTTGTAAAAGATGGAAAAATAATTCTCGAAACGGAAGGCGAATACGGCGAGGAAGGTTTTGTTTATCAACAACTTTACGATTTGCCCAATTTTAACGGCAATTATCCGATAATTGGTTCGTGGTTAATCGGCGGCGAGTCGGCAGGAATCGGAATTCGCGAAACAAAAACTTTAATTACAGACAATTGCAGCAGATATTTGCCGCATATTATCAAGAAAAAATAAAATTTTATGTTTAAATTTAAGATTCCACACAATATCGTTATTGTTTTTTCAATCATTTTAATTGCTTCTGTTCTGACTTGGATTGTTCCTGGCGGAAAATATGAACGCAAAATGGTGAACATCAATGGAACGGAGCGAAGTGTTATTGTTGACAATTCGTTCAAATACGTTGAAAATCAACCTCAAACGTGGCATGTTTTTTCGGCATTTTATTCGGGCTTCATAAAAATGTCGAAAATTATTGTTTTTATTCTCATTCTCGGCGGTGCTTTTTGGATAGTCAACGAGACAAAAGCCATTGACACAGGCATTTTGAGTTTTGTTGGTTTCACAAAAAAATTCGAAACAAATTCTCTGATTAAAAAATTGGGTGTCAATAATATTGTTATGTCGTTGATAATGATTTTGTTTAGCATTTTTGGGGCAGTTTTTGGGATGAGTGAGGAAACACTTGCTTTTACGGTGATTTTTATTCAACTTTCCATCTCGATGGGCTACGATTCGTTAGTCGGAGTTGGTTTGTGTTATTTTGCGGCACACATTGGTTTTGCGGGTGCGATAATTAACCCATTTACTTTGGGCATCGCTCAAGATATTGCTCAACTTCCGCAAGGTTCAGGTTTTGCGTATCGCGTTTTGTGTTGGGCAATTTTAACGTTTCTCGGAATAATTTTTATTCTTTGGTATGCTCGAAAAGTCAAGAAAAATCCGCAAAAATCAATAGTTTACGAAGACGACAATTATTGGAGAGGTAAAGCGGCTGAAAAAATTGAGACAACCGAGAATTTTACACCGAAAATTGCGTGGTTAGTCGCAGGAGTTTTGACGGTTGTGATGTGTATTTTTGCGTACAGAAATCCGTTTTCGACAATAAGTTTCGACCCAAGTTCGCCTGCGATGTCTATTGGACCAATCCTCCCGATTTTAACAGGTTTATTCGTTATTTTCTCAATTTATTCGTTGCGAAAATCTTTTCAATATTTCGTTTTAACAATTTTTGGGTTTACAATTTTATATTTAGTTGTTGGTTCGTTGAGTTATCAATGGGGATTAGCCGAAATATCGGCATTATTTTTGGCAATGGGCGTTTCAACAGGAATCGCAGCAAATAAAACCAACACACAAGTAACCAAATTATTTGTCGAAGGAGCCAAAGACATCGTTTCTGTTGTGTTAGTCGCAGGCTTCGCAGGCGGAATTATTGTAACATTGGAAAACGGACAAATTATTGACACAATTTTGCACTCTGTCGTAGATTTATTGAACGGAGCAGGTCAACTTGCCGCCGTGAGCATTATGTATTTATTTCAGTCAACATTAAATTTGATTATTACTTCAGGTTCAGCAAAAGCACTTTTAACGATGCCTTTGATGGCACCCTTAGCCGAACCGCTTGAAATTTCAAGACAATCAATCGTGATGGCGTTTCAACTCGGAGCAGGTTTTACCGATATAATTTCTCCTACTTCAGGCGTGTTAGTCGGTGTTCTCGGTATTTCTCGAATTTCTTACGGCAAATGGGTAAAATGGATTTTACCTTTTTTAATTTTTTTAATGTTAGTCGGTTGGTTGCTTTTAGTTCCAACGGTTTTTATGAAAATAAACGGTTTTTAAACAATTTATTTACCCCACAAAAATTTTTGTGGGGTAAATATTTCTCAATTTTTACAGAAAAAATTATAATTCAATGAGAAAAACAATTTTATCTCACCAAAAACTATTTTTTCAGCCCTTCAGAAAACCATATTCGTACACTTTGGGA